>NZ_JASGSR010000039.1:0-65931 GCF_040446015.1 Bradyrhizobium sp. INPA03-11B | reverse complement strand
GGCTCAGGGAGGGCCGGTCGTCAGGTCTTGATGTCGGCCGGCAGCTTGCCGCCATTGGCGGCGAGCTTGGCCATCACCTGCTGATGCAGCCAGACATTCATGGTGGCGGTGTTGTTGGTATCGCCGGTGTAGTGCAGCTCCTTGGCGAGCTCCTTGCGCGCCGCAAGGCTCGAGTCGAGACCGAGCGCCTTCATCAGGTCGACGATCGAGGTGCGCCAGTCGAGCTTCTCGCCGGTGGCGGCCGCCGCCTTGTCGACGATCGCCGCGACGTCGACGGTTTGCGCCGCAGGCGTGCCGGGCGCCGCCGACGCGGGGGCTGACGATGTTGATGTCGATGCCGGTGCTGCGCCCGGGGCCGCCGTCGTTGTGGTCTCAGCCGTCTTGGCCTGGGCGCCATGGCCGAAGATCGCACCCATGATGCTTCCAAAAATGCTCATGCTCTCTCACTCCGTGCGCCCGAGACACCGTTGATCCCGTGGCTGGTTCCGGTGACGGAGCGAACGATAGGCAGGCCATTGGCCTAGCGGAAGATGACGATCGTCACTATCGGAGTGTGGAACGGCGTGGTGCAGTCGGAGAGAGAATCGTGCGGTCAGGCACCGCACGTCGCGCGCGTTTCATCGTACGCCCCACGTGCGATGAAGTCAGCCGTCCCGGCCCGATTCGCCAGCCCCGAGAAGTCGGGACGGCTGACACCAACGCGCGTCGCGCATCTTGAGCTAAAGCTGGCGGCGGCGGATGGTCTGGGCGAGATCGACGAAGCTTTCGGCGATGCCGACGCCGGTCTTGGCGCTGACCGATTTCACACTCGACCTGCCGAGCGACTTGGCGAGCTCGGCAATCGCGCCCGCACTGCCCGCCGCTTCCGGCAGATCGATCTTGTTCAACAGCGCCCGGTAGGGCCGGCCCGGAAAGCGCTCCTCGAAACCGCGAACCAGCTCGACCATGCGGGTCACCGTCTGCGGCCGCGTGACGTCGGAGACGATGATCGCGGCGGATGCGCCGGTGACATAGACGGTGTCGAAAATCTGCGTGCCGAAATCGCCGTCGGTATCCCACAGCACGAGGCGCATCGGATCGCTGCCGTCCGCCGGCACCACGTCGTGGCTCAGGATCTCGACGCCGAGCGTCGATTTGTACTGGCCCTCGAACCGGTTGTAGATCAGCCGATAGAGGATCGACGTCTTGCCGACCCCCATATCGCCGAGCAGCATGACTTTTGCGGTGAGCATCAGCGGGCCACTTCGCCTCGATAGACCGTCTCGAACGCGACGCGGCGGTTGCCGCCGACGGTGGTGTCGAGCCGGTCGGTGATCGGCATCGTCGCGGCGCGCGATACCAGGATCAGCCGCGACGGATCGACTCCGAGCGCGGTCAGCCTGCGCTGCACCTGCTCCGCCCGCTTGCGCCCCAGCGTCTTGTTGGTGCCTTCGGTGCCGCTCTGATCGGCATAGCCGACGATCCGCAGCCTGAGATCGCGGTTCGCGAGCAGTCCGGCAAGTTCGCGAAGATGCCGTTCGGCCTGCTCATTGTCGAGGAATTCGTCTGAATTGTTGACGAAGAAGATCGCGGTCGAGGCGATGAAGCGGTCGAGCCGCGCCGCCGCGCCGTCGGCCACGGATTGCAGCTTGGTGTATTGCTCACCGAGCTTCGCGTACTGCTCGCCGAGCTTGTCGTACTGCTCGGTCAGCCCGGCATATTTCTGGTCGCCCGACTTCGCCTGTGCGTTCATCGCCTCGCGCATCTGGTCGAGGCTCGCCTGCAGCCGCGCTAGGCTCTGCTGCAGGCCTGCGATGCCGGACTGCGCTGCCGCCGCCTGCTCCGGCGTAGCTACCTTCCCGATGCGGTTGACGATCCTGTACGGTGCCGCGGCCGCAGCGAGCGCGTCGATCACCGGCGCCGTCTCGAGGTCGCCCGGTTCGATGCCCGAGACCGCCACGCTTGCCTTGCCGTGATCGAAGTCGAGCCGCAGCGGGAACGTGGCCAGCAAGGGCTGCTTTACGGCGAGCTGCTCCAGCGCCGCATGGGTTCGCCGCTCCAAAAGGCTGCGCGACACCGAGGTCGCGGCAAGCCAGAGCAACAGCGCCAACACCGCGGCGAGCACGACAAACAGGATCACCTTGCCGCGCCGGCTCGCGATCCGTCGCGGCGCGTCGTCGGTTTCGATCGCGGCTGCAAGCGAGGCGAGCATCGGGCCATCGCAATCCGCGCCGCGGTCGATGCGCTCGATCGCGTCGAAAAACAGCGAATTGATCCGGGCATTGTCGGCGGGCCGCAGGGGCCCCAGGCACTCCGCCGCCAGGATGAAGCGGGGTGAGGCGCGCAGCGCGAGTTGCCGGCCACCGAAATCGAGCGTCTGTAGATTGCCTTCGCCGGCCAGCGCCTGCACGGAGAACTCGAGGATCGCCGCGACCATCGCGCTGAGCAGGTCGGCGCGTTCGTCGGCGGTCGCCTCGCGCTTCCAGTCGGCGATCAGGCGGCCATTGCCGCGTTCGATGATCAGGAGCCGATTGATTTGCGGCGGGCGATCGGCGAGCACGAATTCGCTGATCGGACGCCCCGTCACCAGCGACTTGACGCGCCCGACCCACAGCTGCGCCGAGGTCAGCGCATTGATGCGCTGCTCGAGCGAAGCCACCAGTTCCCGGAACGCATTCGCAACCGCGGCGCTGACCAGCCGGCCGACGATCGGATAGAGCGCCTCGATCATCTGCTCGCGCGAATTCTTGATCTCGCTGCGGATCGCGGAGACCACGACCGGCGCGATCGCGGTGGCGAGCTCGCGCGGCCGATTGACCTCGGCGCGCTCCAGCGCCTCGACCAGAATGCCGGCGGTCGCCGTCTCCAGCCGATCGGCATTGCCGACATAGCGCTGCAGCGAGTCGAGGTCAGCCTCGAGCGACGTCAGACGCGTCGCCTCGGGCTGAAACAGCAATGTCTTGAGCTGCTCGATCTCGCGATTCTGGCCGGCAGCAGCTGCCATGCTTATTTGCCCGTGCGGCCGGTTCCCAATCCGCTGATGACGGTGCCGAGCTGGGTGATGGCTGCGCCGACATCCTTCAGCGAGTCGAGGCGCTTCTGCTCGGTGTCGCGTTCGAGGTCGGAGAGCCTCGCCTGCAGCGCGGTGAGTTCGTTGGTGAAGTCGGCCTGCATCTGCTTCAGCGATGCCTGCATCTCCTCGCGCAGGCCCGAGAGGTTGGTCTCGAGCGAGCGTTGCGCGCCGCCGAACAGGAGGTCGCGGACCTGATCGATCGCCGCCATGCCATGCGCCGCCGGATCCGCGCCGTTGCCGGCCGCCGGAGCGTCTGCCGGTCCGTCCGTACCCTTGGTCTGGCGCTCGATACCCTTCATGGTGATTTCCTGCTTACTCATAGCCGCGCAATCCGGACCTGCCGCTTCAAAAAGCAAATCCGAAACAACCCTATAGCCAATTTTGCGGGCGCGGCCCAGAGAAAGGCGAGCAATCTCAGCAAGATCAACCGCTTGGTTGTGCGGTCGAGGGCAATTATTTCTAGTAAGTTATTGCCTTTATTGCGAGTTCCGTACGGTTCTTGACCTGGCATTTCTCCAGGATGGTACTGACATAGTTCTTCACCGTGCCCTCGGCCAAATGCAGCCGCTCGCCGATCTCGGTATTGCTCTTGCCCTCGACGATCAGCGTGAGAATTTCATTCTCCCGCGCCGTCAGCCCGTCGCGAACCGGCAGCTTCGCCGAGACGCGCGGGCCGCGCAGCCGCTTGAACTCGTCGAGGATGCGCGCGGCGACACCGGGCGAAAGCCCGGACTGGCCGTTGATGACCGCGCGGATCGTCGATGCGATCTCCTCCATCCTGGCATCCTTCAGGAGATACGCCTTGGCACCCGCGCTGACCGCCTCAAAGATCAGGTCGTTGGTCTCGAATGTCGTCAGCACCACGATATGGGTCTGTGGCAGCTCGCGGAGAATCCGCTGAGTCGCCGCAATGCCGTCGACACGCGGCATCTGCAGGTCCATCAGGATGACGTCCGGCCGGTAGCGCCGCGCGAACTCGATGGCCTGCTCGCCATCGGCCGCGCCGGGAAGGATCTCGAAATCGTCGTTCTGCTGGGCAAGCAGTGTGGCGATACCTTCCCTGATCAGGGTCTGATCCTCGGCAATCAGCACCCGTACCTTCTCAATCCTGCTCACGGGCTTCCGTCATCCTCTCGAAGGTCCTGTCATCTTGTTGGTCGCGTTTTCTTGACGCGAACCGGTAGCCACTTCGCTCGAAAACGCTCCGATGCACGGCCACGACATCAATCGGCCAGCACGCCGGCAGCCGCCGGCGGCACCGCTACGGGGAGCGATATCCGGACCAGCGTTCCCTGTCCGGGCGCGCTCTCCACCGCGCAGCTTCCGCCGACAAGTTCAGCAAATTCGGCCATTCCGATCAATCCGAAATGTCCGGGAGTAGGCACCGCGGGATCGAAGCCATGGCCGTCATCGCGGATCTCGACGACGAGCTTCCGGCCGACCACGGCCGGCGCCTCGAAGGCGTGAAAGGAGACACGGCGTGCCTGCGCATGGGCCTGGACATTGCGCAGCGCCTCGCTGAGGATGCGCTGAACCGTCAATCCGCAATCACGCAAGCCGGCACGCGCCTCTTCGTCGATCTGGATCGACACCCTGACGCCGCTGCGTGCGGCGAAGTCGCTGAGCAGTCCCTCGACATCGGGATCGAGCTTCAGATCATCAGACGTGCGCAGGCGATCGATCGCCTCGCGGGCGCGCGAGAGGCCACTCGCGGCCGCATCTTCGGCCGTCGCAAGGCTGTCCGCGACGCGCGCGGGATCGGCCGACAGATAATGCCTGATCAGCCGGATCTGGGTCAGCAGCGCAACGATCGAATGCACCAGCGTATCGTGCAGATCGCGCGCCAGCCGCAGCCGCGTTCGCGCCAGGGAGGCAAAGCGCACCTCCGCGCTCGCCGCCTCGAGCTGCTGCTCCATCAGGCGGCGGGCCCGGCGCTCGCTGCCGAGCAGCGTTTCCACCTGACGTCCGGCGAAGTCCGGCATGGCGATGACGAAATAGTGCGACTGCGCGCCGTTCCACAGCACGACCGCCGTCATCGGCTGCGTGATGTCAGGCGACGCACCACGCACGCCGGCCAGCGCGATCGTGTCCCGCTGGCCGCTGGCGAGCGCGGCCAATTCCGCTTCCATGCCGACCAGCAGCATGCACTCGCAGCAATCGACGCCGATTGCGGGAAGCCATTCGACCAGCCGGCCGATCTTCCGCTGCATGCTCCGGTCGGCGCCGATGACGGCGAGGCCGATGACGTTGGCTTCCGCGGCCGCAAGCAAATCCGCGCTCAGATTGATCATGCGTTGCCCATCACTCAGCGAGCAGCCCACTCTGGGGTAAGCCGGCAGCGGCCGCAAACGAATATGACTTTCGTCATAACCGATCCTGACCTTCGTCAGGTGCCGCCGCCGCTCGAAATGCGGTTCTGTCCCACGGATGAGCAACAGCGCAAGCCATGATGTGCCACATGCCGGCGTCCATGGCGATGCCGGCCGGGCGCCGGGCCTCGCGGAAGGTCGTCGTGCCAGTCGGCCAGGGTGTGAGCTGACAATGAAGGGCGCGCCACGGAGATCGTCGGATATCGAGCTGCGCATGTTGGCGGAAGCGGAGAAGCCGGCGCGGCGCCGACGCCTGAGCGCGACCCAGAAGGTGGCGTTGCAGGAAGCGCTCACCGGCCGCCTGCAGCTCTATCCGCGCGGATATGCCGCGAGCAAGACCGGCCCGTTCCACTCACGACGCGCCATTCTCGGCCTGGTGCGCGCCGGCCTGATGAGCCTCAGCGCGACGGCGCGCTATGCGGCCGTGACCAAGCGTGCGCGGGACACCTACGCAGCCCCGGCGACCAGCGAGAGCGAGTAAGCGCACGTCATCGAGGCGTGGCACAGCTTCCGCCGACGCTCAATCCGGCAGGGGCGCGCCCCAGCTTGCCGTCACGTTGCCGCCGAGCCGTGGATTATTCAAAGGCCGCCTCGCGCGGAGGATCGCCGTCAGGTCCGGACTGTGAAACCGGGCGTAGTACGGCTCCATCCAGGCCAGGTCGCCCTGGAAGGTCCAAGGGAACAGTTGCTGCGGAACCTGGGTGAGAGCGCCGAAGCTACGTTCATCCTTGACGGCGCGAACGATCACGGCGGCGAGCCGGTGGATCGCCCCGTTGTTCTCGGCATAGAGGTCGATGTTCCGCCGGCTCGCGAGTTCGGCGCAGAACACCAGCGGAGTGAGCGCAAAGTTGTGATAGTGCAGCGCGCGCTCGCCGCGCTTCAACTCGCGCTCCAGTTCGCCATGCGGGCCGATATCCCTGATGCCCTGACGCGCGCGAGCGATGCCGGCATCGACCAGATCACCCCGGTCCGTCAGGGTGCCGATCGACATCAGATCGAGCCCGGCCCAATAGACCAGATTGTTGCCGAGGTGGTTGATGCGATCGGCATCGCAGGTTTCCTCGGCAATCCGGATCAGCCACGGCTTGATCTGCTGGAAGCGATGATCCGCCTTGATCGATGTCGCAGGGAAGCGCAGCAGCGCGAGCGCGAAATCGGTCCCGGCCCAGGAGCGTTCGAAATCGCCCTGATAATTGGCGCCGATCGTCAGCAGGGCACTTCCCCGCGCCCAGCCCGCCAGCAGGTCCATGACGCAATCCAGATCGCGTTCATCGGCCGCCTTGTTGACCTGCGCGATGAACGCGTGCAGCGGCTTGATGGCCTCCGCGTAACCGCTCGCATCCTGGTAGAAGCCCGGCGGATCGATCGACGTCAGCGCCGGCGGCGCCTCGCACGTCCGGGCCGCTGCCGGCTGCGCGAGGCAAGCAAGAGCGATCGACACGCCGATCGCTACGAAACGAATGTCATGCTTCATTGAAGGGACTCCGCGAGCCACCGCGGGGAAGATACGCCCGTCGTGAGCGCCGGCGCAGTCATCGACGACCGCGCGCAGGAAGACAACAAAATCTAAAGTGATGCGCTCGGGAAACCGGATTCAGGTGCCGTTCAGGGTTGCGCCATGGTCCAGCAAGGCCCGGCCGAAGCGCCGACGATCACAACAATATGAAGCTAATCTGCGAAGACAATCTTTACAGTTTACCTGCATATATGTCATCAATGCCGGCATGAACAGTTCACCGGCCCGTACCGGCCCGGCGCGGACATCCGCGCTCGCCGAAGACCTTCGCCTGTTGATCGGAACGCTGAAACGGCGGCTGCGCGAGCAGGGTCAACGCGACGACCTGCCGCCTTCCCACGTCGCGGTGCTGCTGCGCCTCGAAAAGGACGGTCCCGCGACCGTGTCCAGCCTGGCGCGGTCGGAGGGAATGCGTCCGCAGTCGATGAGCTCGGCGATCGCAGCGCTCGAGGCGGCGGGCCTGGTGCGCGGCGCGCCCGATCCGGATGACGGCCGCCAGACCATCATGTCGCTCACCGATACTTGCCGCGAGCGGCTGCGCACCGGCCGCGCCGCGCGGCAGGACTGGCTGTCGCGCACCATTGCCGCACGGCTGTCGGCGCGGGAACAGGATGAACTCGCCGCCGCGGTCGGCTTGCTGAAGCGGCTGGTCGCGGACTGACGCCGCGCCGATCGCGAGACATATCCGGTTGAAAGGAAACGATCATGGCCCTTACGACGCTCGATCCGATCACCGCCCTCATCGTCGTCGATCTGCAGGCCGGGCTCGCCGGCGCGCCCTTCGTCCATCCGTTCGCCGACGTGGTGGCACGCGCCTGCGCCCTCATCACTGCGTTTCGGCGGCGCGGATTGCCCATCGTGCTGGTCAATGTCGACGGCACAGCACCCGGACGAACCGAGCGCCCGCGCCACGGCGGCGCATTTCCCGACGGCTGGACCGACCTGCTCCCGGAGCTTGACCGGCAGCCGGGCGACATCGTCGTCACCAAGCGGACCTGGGGCGCGTTCGCCAGCACCGATATCGAGAACCAGCTCCGAGCCCGCGGCGTTACCCATGTCGTGATCGCCGGCGTTGCCACCGGCACCGGCGTCGAATCCACGGCACGGCAGGCCTTTGAGGCCGGCTTCAACGTCACGCTGGCGGTCGACGCCATGACCGATGCGCGGCCGAACGCCCATGATTACAGCATCGAGCACGTATTCCCGCGGCTCGGCGAAACCGGCTCGACGCAGGCGATCATCGATCTGCTTGGAAGGACCCACGCGCATGAACTGGCTTGACCTCATCGCCTACTTCTTCGGCGGCGCCTTCCTCACCAACGCGATCCCCCACGTCGTCGCCGGCATGATGGGCGAGCCGTTCCAGAGCCCGTTCGCGAGGCCGCCGGGCGAGGGCCTGTCCTCATCGACCGTCAACATCGTATGGGGCTTCTTCAACCTCGCCGTCGGGTACCTGCTGGTGTGCCGCGTCGGCGACTTCGGCCTCCGGACCACCGGCGACGTCGCCGCGCTCGGCCTCGGCGGCCTCCTGATCGGCCTGTTCCTGGCGCGGCGGTTCGGACGGTTTCACGGCGGAAACGACCCTCAGCGAACATGAGACGCGTATTTCGATCACTCGCGAGCTTCAACTACCGGGTCTGGGCCGCCGGCGCGCTGGTGTCCAACATCGGCACCTGGATGCAGCGCGCCGCCCAGGACTGGCTCGTCCTCACCCAGCTGACAAATCACAGCGCATCCGCCGTCGGCATCGTGATGGCGCTGCAATTCGGACCGCAGCTGCTGCTGATGCCCTGGTCGGGCCTCGCCGCCGATCGCTTCAACCAGCGACGGCTCCTGATGGCGACGCAGGCGACGATGGGCACGCTGTCGCTCATTCTCGGCATTCTCACCGTCACCGGGCTGGTGCAGCTCTGGCACGTCTATGTGTTTGCGTTTCTGTTCGGCTGCAGCGCCGCGCTGGACGCCCCGGTCCGCCAGACCTTCGTGGCCGAACTGGTCGACGATCGAGACCTGTCGAACGCCATCGCGCTGAACTCGACCTCGTTCAACGCCGCGCGCATGGTCGGCCCCGCGATGGCCGGCTTGCTGATCGCCTCGATCGGCACCGGCTGGGCGTTCCTGTTCAACGGGGCGTCCTTCATGGCGGTGCTGACCTCGCTGTGCCTGCTGCGCAAATCCGAGCTTCGGCCGAATGCGCGCGCACTCCGCACCAGGGGCGGCATCACGGAAGGATTTCAGTATGTCTGGTCTCGCTCCGATCTCAGGACGACCCTGGTCATGCTGTTTCTGATCGGCACCTTCGGGCTGAACTTTCCGATCTTCATCTCGACCATGGCGGTCGGCGTGTTTCATACCGACGCGCGCGGCTTTGGCCTGTTGTCATCGATGATGGCGATCGGCACGATGTCGGGAGCGCTGCTGGCGGCGACCCGCGACCGGCCGCGCTTTGTCGCGTTGATGCTGGGATCCGCGATCTTCGGCGTTGGCTGCACCCTGGCCGCACTGGCGCCGAACTACTGGCTGTTTGCCGCCGCCCTCGTCGTGATCGGCATCGCCTCGTTGACGGTCTTGAATACCTCGAACGCACTGATGCAGCTTTCGACCGAACCGGCGATGCGCGGGCGTGTGATGGCGCTGCGGCTCGGCGTTGCGCTTGGCGGCACGCCGATCGGCGCACCGATCGTCGGCTGGGTCGCCGATCATCTCGGCCCGCGCTGGGCGCTCGGCGTCGGCGCTGCCGCAGGCTTCGCCGCGGCACTCGTCGCGCTTGCCATGCTGTCTCGATTGGACGGCGAAGCCGAACTTCGCAGCCAGGAGGCGCGAAGGATCGAGGTCAGCCTGCCGCCGGCGGAGTGACCACGGTTCACGCGAACCGATGTCCACTTCGCTTGAAACGCGCTAATAGGCGTACGACGTCTTGCCCGGCTGCACGGTCAGCCGGAAGGCAACATCGGTCGAACCGTCCATCAGCTCGATCGAGTGGTCGCACACCAGGCATCGAAACTCACCGGCGACGCCGCCCTTCGACGTCAATTCGATCCGGCGATAGCCGGCCTGGCAATGGGGGCACGTCACGTCAGATTTTCGCATGGAATCAGCAAACCGTTGCTCTCTCTATTTTCCATATGCCCATCGTCAGAAATGTGACGGCGTCACGATCTGTGAGAGACAGAAGTGATTTCGCGCGGATTATCGATGACTGTAAACCGGCGCGGCCGGGCGATAGGGAAACGCCGAGACCCCGAAGTTGCGGCCATATTGCTGATGCACCGCCGGGACGTTGACCACGCCCACCTTGAGATCCTGCGATTTCGCGTCGATCGGAGGCGTGTTGGTCACGGGCGGATTGACCTGATCGACCTGCTTCTTCAAGCGCTCGTTGATGCAGCCGAGCGAGGCCGCATCACCGCAGCGCTCGGCCGGCGCGCCGCCGCCACTTCGTGCCGCAGGCCGGCCGGCGCCGCCATTGGTGTCGCGGTTAAGATTGAGGGCCGGCGGCGGTGTGCCGACGACAATTTCCGGCAGCGGCGTGTGCTGCTGCGTCTGCGCTTCCGCCTGCATCGCCGACAATCCGGCAACGGCGACCGCCAACATGATCACTTTCATCGGTGCTGCTCCTTGCAGAACCAGGGCTGTTTCAAACGATAGGAAGCCAGGGGCAGATATCAAGCGAGGATGGGCAACGCTTCGAACATGAAAGGCGCAGCCTTGCTATTTCCCTCCCCGGGCCTGGATCACAAGCGCGTTGAGCCGCGTGTTGAGCGCGACGAGATCGACGCGTCCGACGCGTCCGCCGCCGCCGAGGCACTTGCGGCCACATCCGCCGCCACCACCGCCGCCGCCGCGCCCGGGCTCACCGAAGGTTGCGACCGGCACGGTTCCCGTCACCCGAAAGCCGCGAGCAAACAGCCGAGCGCGCACCGCCACGCAATAGTTCACCGACAGATAGGAAAAGCGGGTCTCGCCATGGCCCGCGCGGTACTTCATGACAGCGGTGCACAGGTCGCCGCCGGCAAGGCGCCACGCCTGTGCAAGATACATGACACCGAAGTGAATGTTGTTTTCGGGAATGGCGAGTTCGGCAAGTGAGCCGGAGAAGCCGAGCATGCGCGCGGTCGAGGGCAGCAGCTGCATCAGCCCGATTTCGCCGACGCCGCCGATCACGTCGGGATTGTAGCCGCTCTCCACGCCCATCACCGCCTCGGCGATCTCCGGCGCGAGCCCGCTTCCCGCCGCCTCCTTCTCGACCAGCGCGCGATAGCGCATGCGCGCGTCCGACAGCGCTGGCTGGCTTGCCGGCGGAGGCGGGAGTGTCTTCCCGCCGGCGTCCTTCGGCGTATCCCTTGCTGTGTCCTTGGCCGGAGCGGCCGGCTTGGTCGGCTCGGTCGGCGGCCTTGCCATGACGTCGGCGGAAGGCTCGGCCTGGTCGACGGCGGCAAAGCGCGTGCTGAACGACGGCGCCGGCGCCTCTCCTTCGGCATGAACGGGCTGCGCAAGACAAAGCACGAATGCAAGTGCGCCAGCGATGCAGCTGCCCCGACGACGCGCAGGATCGATCAGCTTCCGCGTTCCGCGGAAGCTGATCGCCTTCATCGTGGGGGCGTCGTCGTTCATCGGTCGCTTGCGGTCCTGATGGTCGCGCGTCGGCACGACTACTGGATGGTGGGAACTGCCTCCGCTTCCGCGGCGCGCTCATGCGACGGCTGCTGGGCCGGCGCAGCGGGCTGCGGGGCGGCCGCAGCCGCGCCGTTGCGCGCGGCGAGCTTCGGCAGCTCCTCGCGCAGATAGGCGATCAGCTCCTGAACCAGCCGGTCCCAGATCTCGATCTGCGCGCGGACAAAGTTCGGCGCCACCCCGCCGGCGACGGAGACGTCGAGGCAGAACATCAGGAACGGCTGGCTGTACTGCAGCCGTCCGAATCGCCGCGTCGTGTTCCAGCGATTGACGAGGTCGAGCGGCAGCTCGCCCTGCACTTGAAGCGTGGTGACCAGCGTGGCGTCGACAAAGCTCTGTTCCTCGCCGACCAGCTGGTTTCCCGGCCGGATCTCGAAGCCAAGCCCCGCCGTCGCCGAGCGCAGATAGGTCGTGTTGGCGACCGGATCGGTCAGCGTTTCGACGCGATAGCCGACGCTCTGGAAGCTGTCGCGCAATCCTTCGATGGTGAGCCTGGTGATGGTCTCGGACATTGTGGTCTCCGTATTACTTCTTCGATGCGTCGAGCAGGCTCGACAGCGCGAGTTCGTTGAGGACGGGCGGATGCTGCTTCAGCAACTCGGCGAGATAGCCTCGCCGCATCATGTTCGACCGCTCGGAGCGGATCTGCAGCACCAGCTGGTCGCGCACTTCCGGCAAGGTGCGGGTGTAGGACGCCTTGGTGTCGATCAGCTTGATGATGTGCCAGCCGTCGTCGAGCTTGATCGGCTCGGACACGCTGTTCTTGGCGAGCCCCATCACCTGGCTGCGGATCTCCGGGCGGATCTGGGTCTCCGCAACCCATCCGAGGTCGCCGGCATCCTTGGCGGCGTTGTTGTCGCCGCGCGCGATCGCGGCGAAATCCGCCCCCGGCGCCTTCAGCTTGCGCTGCACGTCGTCGAGCTCCTGCCGCGCCTTGTCCTCGGCGGCCTTGTCGCCCTCCTTCGGAGCGGCGATGAAGATCTGCGAGAGCTGGAATTGCCGCGGCATGAGGAATGCGGCGCGATTGGCCTCATAGACCTTTTGCAGGTCGTCCTCGCTCGGGAAGTTCGCCGGCGGCGTCGACACCGATTGCAGATAGAGCTCGACTACCGCGCCCTCGCGGGCCCGCTCCAGCTGCGCCGCGATGGCCGGTTGCTGATCCCACTTCTTCGCCACCGCCTCTTGCAGCACGAGGCGGTTGGCAAGCAGCAGCCGGACCGCCTGGCTGAGCATGGCCGGATCCTTGGCGAGCGCGGCCTGCTCACGCGGAGCAAGCGCTGCGACATAGCTGCGCAGATCATCGGCCGAGATGTTGGTCTCGCCGACGCGCGCGATGACATTCTCCGGAGCCGTGGCGGGCTTCGGCGCGGCCGCAACCGGAGCCGGCGCGGGTGTGGCGGCGGCTTGCGCCTGTGCCGCGGGCTGCGGCTGTGGTTTCCTGACCGGAGCCTGCACTGTGCGTGGCGCGGGAGCCTGGGTCTGGCCCTGCGCGGATGCATCGATCGGCGCAACGAAGGTCGCGACGACGGCGGCGAGGCCGATCGAGCGAAGCGGCTTCGCGATAGTGGCGGTCGTCATGGGTTCACCTTCTGATCGAGGAACTTGTCCTGGCTTTCCTGCAGCTGGTTCTGGATTTCGACCCGGCGCTGCTGAATCATCGGCTCGCGCGACACCACGATCTCGCCGATGGTCAGGTCCTTGTAGCGCTGCACCATCTCCTTGCCGGCCTTGACCAGCTGGGTGTTCTTGGCGATGCAGCTCTTGGTGCTGGCCTTGTAGGCGGTGGCCTCACCTTCGAACTTGGCGCGCTCGGCATCCTTGGCGCGGGCGACGGTGGCCGCCTCCTCATATGCCGACTTCCACTTCTCCAGCGTCTCGTCGCGTTCGGCGAGCCGTTGATTGAACTCGTCGACCGCCTCGCGATGTTCCTTGTCGGCCTTCTTCAGCTGCGCCTTGAGGTCGTCGGCCTCCTTCTTGGCCGCCGCCTTCTCGCGATCGGCGTCGGCGATCTTCGCTTGCATCGCCGTACGCTGGTCTTCCAGCGCGCGGGTCTGCGCCGTCGCACCGCGCAGGGCCTCGCGCAGGCGGTCGGTCTCGGACTGGGCGAATGCGGTGCCGGAGCTCAAGGCTCCGACCACCATCATCAGGACAAAGAGTGCGATGCGCATGGTCAGAACTTCGCGTTGAGGTCGACTTGCAGGACGTCGACGGCATAGGGGCTGCCGGCGATGCTGTTGGCGCTCATCCAGCGCAAGGTTGCCCAGACATTCTCGCCGAGACCGACATTGCCGCCGACGAAATAGCCCTTGAGGTTGGTGCCGCCGAGACCGAAGTCGGAGTCGGCGAAGGCATCGATGGTGGCGTCGGATTCCAGGTATTTGTAGCCGGCGTGAACATTCCAATCCCAGAGATGCTTGATCTCCCGGTTGCCGACGGTGACACGGCCGAGCCAGCCCTGATTGCCGCCGTTGAATGCGCCGGGCGTGGTGCCGCCATCCGGGCTCGGCCCGCGATTGTTCATCAGCACGCCGTAGGTTGCGGCCGCGGCGTTCATGAACGAGCGGCTGAACGCGGTGTTGTAGACATACTCGCCGTCGAGCACGATGTGAGCCGGATGGAAATGTCCGAGATCGAGCTGCCCGCTGACGACTACCGGGCGATACTGGCTGACCAGTCCGAAATATTCGAACTGATTGATCTGGCCGCCATTGTTACCCGTCCCGATCGGATCGGCGATGATCTGACGCAGCGGGAAGTAGGTGTTGCCCTTCTGCGCGAAGCCCGGCCGCGTCAGGTCGGTATTGCAGACGTCAGATGCCGAGGTGATCCTGCAAGGGCTCGAGAACTGGCCCTGAACGTTGTCGAAATCGTAGAACGCAACGCCGAAGCGGAATGCGTATTCCGGGCTGAAGCGGGCATTGAAACCGGCCTGGCCTCCGAACAGCCATTTGTCGTGGCTCGGAAACTTGCTCGGCGGTGAATTCAGATTGCTCGGATCGACCGGCAGATTGTTGCCGGCGTTGAAATCGGTGTTGTAGATCGGGAACGCACCACCCACCACGAACGGCGTGAAGCCTTCCCACACCTCGTGCTTGGCCTGAACGGCAAAGCCGTCGAAGCCGAGCTCCTTGTACCAGACGAGATCGGTCGGCGACCAGAATGGATTGTCGATACGGCCCGCGGAGATCCTGAGGTCATCGCCCCAAGTCTGCCAGTTGATGTAGCCGCGGTCGAGCCAGACGCCATACTTCGAGAAGTTGCCCGCGCCGCCACCAAGGGTCTGGTTGGTCGACACCGGCGAGTTGTTCTCGCCGGTCGCAATGCGCAAGCCGGCCGAGAACCCGTAAAGCAGATCCGCTTCCATGCCGAGCCGGCCGCGGAACCGGAACTGGTTGCGATCCTGCGTGGCGTCGTAGGTCGGCCCGAACGTGGTGCTTGAGATGTCATAGGGCGAGCCGGAATTGATCGCGTTGTAGTTGGCGGCGCCGGCCTGGTCGTTGCCAGCAGGGAAATAGCTGCCCTGATAGCGCACGCGCGCATCGCCGTAGAAGCGGATGCGTTGCGCCCATTCCGGGTAGGTTCCGGGCGACGCCCAGTTCTCTTTCTGCGCCTTGGCCATCACCTCCTGCTTAATCTCTTCCCGTAACTGTCTTTTGACGACTTCGGGAACGTAGGTGACGTGGCGGGTGCCGGGCGGCTGCGCCGCCGCGGCGGCCGCGGTTGCGGCCTTGGTGGCGTCGTCAGCCTTGGCCGTGGCATCCTTTGCGGCCTGGCGAGAGACATAGGCCTCGTCCTCGGCCTGCTTGATCAGCGCCTGGGCCTGCTCCTCCTTGAGGACGCCCTGCTGCACCAGCAGATTGACGAGGTTGACGGTGGCGTTCGACGATGTCGGCTTGGTGCTCGACACTTTCGGCTTCTTGACATCGGTGCGCTTCGCCGCGGCGGCGGGAGCCTGGTCGGCAGCCTGGTCCGCGGTCTGGCCCACGGCCGGCGTTGCGCAGGCAAGCGCGCCCAGCGACACCGCAAGCGGCAACGCGCGCCATTCTGCGTGAGCTCGTTTCTTAAACATCAGTCCCCCAGTTCTCACTCGCACAATTGAAGTTCGCAGGTTGGTCGTTCGTAGGTTGGTCGTCGGTTGATCATCAGCTCGGCCGCCGCGCGGTGACGCGCGTGACCACCGGCATCGGCATGTCCTTGGGCGGCGGTTCGCGCAGCGTCAGACTGCCGATCACCTCGTTGCGAAGCGCTGCATCGACCTCCGTACTGCCGGACGACGGCGTCAGGACGACGCGGGTGATGTGGCCGGAGCCGTCCACCCACAGCCGCACCTGGATCTGCGTCGCCATGTTGCGCGTCTTCGGATTGGCGCGGATCGCGGCCTCGATCTGCGAGGTGATGATGGTGGCGTACCAGCCAAAGCGGCTGCCGCCTCCGCCGCCACCGCCATAAGGGCTGCCGCCGGGCTTGCCGCCGAGATTGAACAGATCGCCGGGTCCGGTCGGCTTGGCATCGAGCGACAGCGGACCGGGCGGCTCGTCGTTCTTGGCGTCCTTGGCCGGCTCGTCCTTTGGCTTGTCGACCGGCTTCTCTTCCTTGAACTCGGGCTCCGCCATCTTGGGCTGCTCGATCATCTTCTGCTCGGGCTGCGGCTGTGGCGGCGGAGGCGGAGGTGGCGGCGGCAGCGTCACATTGACGATGGTGAGATCGCGCACCTGACGCGGCGGCGGCATGTCATCGCGGCCAAGGAAGAAATAGACGATGCCGCCAAGGAACAATGCGACCACCGCCACAACAGCGCCGTAACGCAGCAGCGCATTGCGCTCGCCCTTGCGGGCCGCCGTGCTGTTGCGGGCGGGCGCCGGCGCCGCGGCAGGTGCAGGCGCGGCAGCAGCCTCGTGATCATCGGCCGGCGGCGTGGCGCGCGCGGCCTGCGCGTTCTGGTCCCGCATCGGCGCGTTCATGGCGCGGCCTCCACCGAGGCGCGATCGCGCAACCTGTCATTGACGTACTGCGTGACGAAGCTCGCGAGCGCGCCGAAGTCCGTGGTCTTCAGGATGACCTTGGTGTCGGGGCCTGCTTCGATCGCGGCGTGAAAGGTCTCAATCTCGCTCAAATAGTCCACATAGGCCGACGCGTCGATCGAGAGGCGGGCCCACGGGCAGCGCGAGATCGTCAGCCACAACGGATCGTCAGCGGGCTCGCGGCCGGCGACGTACCTGCGCAACGCATCCGCGAGCTTGACCAGCAGCGCCTCGCCGTGGAGCGGAAATGCCACCACCTCGCCGCGCGGTTCCTCGCGCACGTCCGCCGCGACCGGCGCCAGCGGAAGCTCCGCGCCCATACCGGCGCGGATCGACGCCTGCGACGCCGGCTCGGCGCGTGTGACATCCATGGCATCGCAGCCGTGATTGCAGCCTTGATCGGGCGATCGCATCATGCTGCTCAGCCACGACCGCAGCGTCCTGCGCTCGGTCAGTGGGAAGGGTGCTGGCTGGGTGATCATGGCGTCGCTTCCGGCCCGCTCACTTCACGAGCGGCTTGGTGGCGAGACCGACCTGGCTCAGGCCGATGCGGCTGAGCAGGTCGAACACATCCATCACGCTCTGGTACTGCGCCTGCGCGTCGCCGCGCAGCACCACGGGAAACTCGGGCGTCAGGGCCTTCTGCTGCACCAGCCGCTGCTCGAGCTCGGGCAGCGTGACCGGGATCGTGTCGAGGAAGATCTTGCCGTCATTGGCGACCGTGATCGCCTTGGTGGTCTGGGTCGCAAGGCTCGGCGCCGCCGAGGCCTTCGGCAGATTGACCTTCTGCCCCTGCACGGTCGCGGTCGTCATGATGATGAAGATCACCAGCAGCACGTAGGCGAGGTCCAACATCGGCGTGATGTTGATGTCGTCATAGGGTTTGGAATCGGCCTGGATCTGCATCGCCGTTACTCCGCGGCGATGCGGTGTTCGATCGGGTCCGGCCGGTCGGCGGAATAGAATTCCGCCATCTTGGTCACGAACTCGTCGACGAAGACCTGAATGTCGTTGGTCAGGTCCTTGATCCGGGAGATCAGGTAGTTGTAGCCGAACAGCGCCGGGATCGCGACGCCGAGACCGGCGACGGTTGCCACCAGCGCCGCGGCGATGCCGGGCGCGATCGCATTGACGTTGACGTCGCCGCTCGCCGCGATCGCCGCGAAGGTGATCATGACGCCGACCACGGTGCCGAGCAGGCCGAGGAACGGTCCGCCGGAGATCGCGATGGTCAGCACCACCATCATGCGGTTGAGCCGCTGCATCTCCTTGACGACGCCGGAGTCGAGCGCCGCGCGGATCGCCGCGATCGAGACCGCCGACAGCACCGGAGCGCGCTGCGAGTTGCTGAAGCGATGACGGATCTCCGCGGCGCCGATGTGGTAGATGCGGTAGAGCGAGGACGAGCGCATCATCTTGGCGTCGGCTTCGGTGAGCCGTCCGCCCAGCGTCGAGACGTCGTCGGCATCGCCGCGATCCAGCATGGTGAGATCGGCGGCGATCTCGCGGAAGCCCTTCATGAACTGGGCGTTCGCCTTGGCCTGCTTGTTGAGATACGAGGCCTTGTCGATCATCACCACCCAGCTGATCGCGGCCATGATCAGGAGAATGCCGATCACCACCCAGCCGTCGAGCGTCACCGACTTCAGGATCACCGCGAAGTAGCCGGACAGCCAGCTTGCGGTCTCTTCATCGACGCTGAAGGCCATCAGCTTGGCCTGGTCGGGGCCCTGCCCGATCGCCATCACCTTGATGAGCCCGGCGGGACGCGCGACCTTGCTGATCTGCAGCTCGTCGATGTCGCCGACAAAGCCGGCCATGGCGGCGGCGGGCGCCGGTGCCGGCGTTGCCGCCGCATCCGGCGTCGCCGCGGGCGCGGCGCCACCGTCCGCAGCCGACGCATCAGGGGGCACTGACGGTGTTGCTGCGGACGGGGCCGTCGCAGGCGCGATCGGAGAAGCGGAGGTCGACGAATCCCCTCCGATCAGGCCAACAGTATTGAGAGCCGGCAGGCTCGCGCTGAGCGCGGCATAGGATACGCCGTCGAGATAGAGCGTGACCTGGCCGTTTGCCGCAACGACGGCGACATGATGCCAGCTGCCGGCCGCAACCGGTGCTCCAGCAGTCGAGCGCTGCACGGTGCCCGCTTTGGTGACTTCAACGAACGGGCTGCCATTATCGACGCCGATCACCAGCGCGTTGGCGCCATCACGCCGGCTGAACAGCGCGGCGTTCGGCTGCAGCGCGGCCGGCTTGATCCAGGCCGACCAGGTCAGCGCGGCGCCATCGGGCGATGCGAGCGACGGCGAGGCCGGCACGGTCACCGGCGCGCGGCCGTCGAGCCGCAGCCCGGTTCCGATCAGCGAGCCGTCCGCCGGCTGGCCGACGCTTTGCGCGTTGTTGGCCCAAACCGAGGAATCGATCGCCGGCGTGCCACGCTCGTTGAAGTGATAGACCGTCAGGGTGTCCGGATCGTAGGTTCCCTTGGGGTCGCTGGTCGCGAGCGCTTTCTTGTTACCGTAATAGAGCCAGATATCGGTCCGTGCGCCCGGCGCAATGTTTGGCACCGCAACCCAGACCAGGCCTTCGCCAAGCAGGGAGTCGAACTTCTCGATGTGATGCTTCAGCGGCGTCTTGTCGTCGCCGGCGACGAACCGCAGATCGCTGCCGTCGTCCTTTGCCGCACTGAAGCGGAAATTGCCGACATGCAGCCGCACCAGCACCGGCGTCGCCCCGATCGGATCAGTGACGTTGGCGCCCGACGCGCTGACGTCGACCGTGATCTTCTTGCGCAGCGACCATTCGTCGTTCCACCAGGCATTCGCCGGTGCGAGCGTCGTCAGCAGGGCGACGAGCCCGAACAACAACGCCGTCGCGACGTTCGCAATACCTCGGCGCAGCGCCGGCCGGCGCGTGCGTCGCTCGAGAGCAAGACCCATCCCCATCAGAATTCACCCCAGATTCGGAAGTTCACGCGCGGACTATTGGCGTGCGTGTATGCTTGAGTAACGCCCGGCACCGAAAACGCGACCATGCCGTTGAAATATTCGAGCGTCTTGAATCGCGTGCCGACGCCGTAGCTCCATGCGACGAATGACGACTCCTGCCCCGGAAGCGGCTGCTGAATCGAGGCGTACCCGCCGTCCATGAACGTGAAGAAGCGCCAGTCGTTGAAGGTGACGAAGCGCGGCTTGCCGTCGCCGGTTTCGCTCTTGAGCTCGCCTTGCAGCATGCTGCCGACATTGGGCGTGCGCAGCTCGAAATTGGCGACCGCGCCGTTGTCGCCGAGCACCTCGGATTCGAGGTAGCCGCGAACGGTATCGAGACCGCCGAGGCTGAACTGCTCGCTCGAGACCAGCGGACCGTCGGCGATCTGCCCCTGCACCTTGCCGTAGAGCTGGAAACCTTCCGGCAGCTCCTGGGTATGCGAGACGTCCATGTTGAAATGGGTGAAGCTCGGCGAAGCCTTGAAGCGTTTCGCGTCGAACTCGTCCCACGGGCTGCTCAGCGTCCGGATGTTGTAGGTGATGCCGGCATTGAACTGGGTCGTGAACTTCTCGTCCTGGAACGTCGCCCCATAGCTCGCGACGACAGGATAATAAGTGACCGGCGACGAGAAGCCGTCGGTGCCGAGCTTTACGGTCTGGTCGAAATGCTTGTAGTCCATGCCGACCGACAGCGTATGGAACAGGCCTTCGCGGGTCGGCAGGGTGATCACCGCGCGCTCGCCGATGATCATGCCCGGACCGACCACGTTGGTGCCGCCGATCGTCGCGACATTGCTGTTCGACTTCACGCTGTAGAACAACAGATTGAGCCAGTCGGCGTTCGGGATCCGCGCCATGTAGGAGCCGGAGAACACCTCGGCATCGCTCGGACGTTCCGGCGCGACCTGATAGGTGAAGCTCAGGGAATGACCGAGCTGCCACAGATTGTCGTAATGCACGGTGGCGGAGACGCGGCTCGCCGTGGTGGACGGCGATTGCCGGTTGTTGGCTTCGAGGCTGGCGTGGAACGGCGCCTTGTCCTCGACATTGAGGTCGACGTCGACGGTGCCCGGCGCCACGCCGGCACGCAGCGCCGGGGTGACGCGGCGATCCGGCCATTGGTTGAGCGACACGATGTCCTTGGTGACATCGGTGAAGTTCGGAACGCTGCCTTCCTTCAGCGAAGGTGCGCTGTCCTTGATCCGGTCGAGATCGAAATAGCGCGAGTTCTTCACCCGCAGCCGCCCGACCTTCAATTCGGTCACCTTGAGGGTGACCACGCCGCCGGTCACGTTCTGCTGCGGCACCGCGACGCTGACGGTCTGGAAACCCTTGTCGTGATACGCCTTCTCCAACGCGGCCCGCGCCTTCTCGACGTCTTCCGAAGTCTTGCCCGGACCGAGGAACGGGTAGATCGCCTCCTCGATCTCGACCTGCGGCAGCTTTTCGGCGCCCTGCACGGCAAAGTCGTCGATGTCGAAGCGCTGCAGCGGCGCCGACGGCTTTTGCGCCGGCGCGTTCGCCTGAGCCGGCTGCTTGCCCGCTGCCGGCGCGGCAGCCGCAGAATCCTTCGCAGCAGAATCCTTCGCTGCTTCCTTCGCCGCATGCGCCGGAGCGACGGCTGTTATGGAGCCAGCCACGGTGAGTGCCGCAGCCGACACAAGCAACCCGACCCGACATCGCGGACGATGCCCAGAAACCCAATGATGTCTTCGACTACGCACAGACGTCCCACTTAGTTCGCGCAGACGCGCGCCATCGCGACGGGAAGGCCGCGATAACGACGCCTTACTCAGAAGACGTCTGGGCGAACGCAAACCCGCAAAAGAATCTGCGGCATCGCGGAATAAATTTTTGGTTTGTCAGGAAATCGAGCGACGCGGCATCGATTCGTTCGATTGGTCCCCGTTCCGATTGAAGCGAACGGCGCGCTGGATCTTTCTTGTCGCGTTTTCTTCACGCGAACCCGGTAGCCATCCCGCATCAAGTGCGGGACAGGCTTCGCTCGAAAACGCCCTTTGGTCAGCTCATCAGCACCACACCACCAGGCAGCGATGTGATCCGCGCGCCGAACAGTTGCTCGACCTGGGCGACGAAATTGTCGAGCTTGTCGACCTGGAATGTGCCGTTGACGAGCCGGCGCTTCAGTTCCGCATTGGTGATGATGATCTTTCCGGCGCGGTACCGGTTCACCTCGTCGACCACGCTCGCCAGCGGCCGGTCGCGGAAGATCAACAATCCGGTCTGCCAGGCCGCGACCTGCTTGGCGTCGACCGGAAGCGATGCCTGCAAGCCCGCGCGCGAGTAGCTGACCTGTTCGGCCTTGCGGAGCTGCACGGAGTGGCCGTCCTGCTCGACGGTGACGATGCCGTCGAGGCACGTCACCGAAACGACGCCGTCGAGGCAGCGCGCGTTGAAATCGGCCTGCAGGGCACTGATGCGTCCATCCCGCGCCAGCATCACCAGCGGCGTCGACGACGACCTTCGCGCGACCACCGAGGCCTCGCCCGAAATCAGTTCGACCCGCATCTCGTTCGGCGCGGGCCGTAGCGCCAGGCTGGTCTGGGTGTTCAATTCAACCGAGATGTCAGGCGCCAGCATCACCTTGCGCTGTTCGCCCTTTCCGGTCCGGTAGTCGGCCGAGAGCTCGTCGATCGATGGCCACATGTCGAGTGGCGGACGGATCATCATGTAGCCGGCCGCAGCGGCAATCGCGCCACCGAGCACGATGCGGCGCGTCAACAGGCGCGACGACCGGGTCGGCAACGCCACGACGGAAGCGGTTGCGGCCTGTTCTTCGGCAAGCTCCTTTGCCGCGACGCCGGCGGCGCGAAACAGCCGGGCCGCCCTCCTGAACGCATCCTCGTGGTCGGGACTTTGCGCGCGCCAGCGTTGCAAAGCGTCGACGTCGGCGCGTGTCGGCGCACCGGCTTTCAGCCGAACAACCCAGTCAAGCGCCTCATCCAGCAATGGATCGGGCCCGGAAGTGCGGGTCGGCTCGGTCACGACGGATCGCTCATCACCCTGCTCGCCAAACCTCAAGCTCCTCGCGTCGAGCACATAGCGAAGGTCGCTATATAGACGATTCCGACGGCAGCAGGGCACCGCAATCGGCCGTTGCGGACAACGCAGGCAGAAACATCCGGCAATCGCAGCCCGCGCGGCGTCGCGCACGATATGGCAGCGCGGCAACTGCCTGCCGGACCGATCGGGCCTGAACCTGTTTTCAAGCGGCTCAACACTTCCAGCGAACCTTTCCCAGGCACCCAAACGGTCCTTATGCGATCGCTCTCTACTCTATAGACGACGGAAAGCCTGCTATCCCGCAGAACAAAGGTTGAAAATCCTGCAGCTTGTGACCCCTGATTTCAGGTCAAACGATTGCAGTCGTTGGAAATAGTTCCGCGCAACAAATTTCGACGGCGCGCTGCGCGTTGACTGCGCGCGTCGCGGCCGCGGCGAATTCGATCACGAACGGGGACGAGGACCGCCGAGACGACGGATCAAAGTATAGTCGAGGCAATCGGCGCAATGGCTCAGGGCCAGCTTCAAATCGCTTTCCACCGTTCGCACACTGACGCCGAGACGGGTCGCCACATCGTGCGGCGTCCGTCCCTCGATCGTAATACTATAAAGTACATCGCGCGGCCGCTCCGGCAATTCGGCCAACGCCCGCTTGAAGGCATCAATATCGGATCGCGCCTCGACGATTCTCGCCGGGCTTGGTCCGTCGTCACTCACATCAAGCAATGAATCGATTTCGGCCGCGCTGACGCGGAGATTCTGCGCCTTCTGGCGATCCCGCGCGATGTTGATCGCGATGCGGAAAATATAGTCGGCGGGGCTGCGGATCGGCACGGCGTCCGTGACCCGCTCCAGCCGCAGGAATGTCTCGTGCAGGGCTTCGTACGCGAAGTCCGACGATCCCAGACGGCGGGTTAATTTCTTGACGAGACCGTCGTAATTGTCTGCCAGCTGGCCCCGCAGCCGCACTCGATTGATTTCAGCCACGTTTCGCGGCCTCCCAGACACCAGCCTGATATCCAGATTGCATTGTTCTTGAAGCTGCCAATCTCGTAACGGCCGGGCACAACACATTTATGACGGCAACAAGTCGACACCGAACGGCACGCAAGCTGGTGCATCGCGGTCACATCCAAACAATGAACCGGCGCTCTTTGATCAGCGCGCCGACGGTGCCGCGCGATCCGATCAGGCCGGGTCGAACACCAGGGTGATCTGGATATTCAGCCGGTCGGGCAGCGCCGACGGGATCGACGGCAGCGGTTGCGCCCGCCGGATCGCGTCGACGGCCGCCTTGTCGAGCACGGCCTGTCCCGAACTGGTCTTGACCCAGACTTCAAGCAGGGTGCCGTCCCGCTGCATGGAGAACAGCGTCTCGACCGCGCCGTGCAGCCGCCCGAGCCGCGCCGCATTCGGATAGCGCTGGTAGCGCGCCACGTGACGAAGCATCGTCTGCTGAAACTTCACCGCGACGCTGTTGGGCGGCGCATCGGCAGGCGACGGCGTCGGACGCAGGCTCGGCACGGCCGGCTCCGCCGGCATCGGCTCCCGCGCCGGGGCCGCGGTCAGATTGTCGATCGGCGGATCCGAGCTCTCCAGCGACACCTCGGTCCGGCTCGCGAGTGTCGCGGTTTGCGGCTGCGACACCGGCGCAACCGGAATCGGCGCGGGCGATGGGCTCGGCAGCAGCCGAACCTGGACGATCGAGCTCTGCTCGCGGCTTGCCGGTCCAGCCGGCGGTTGCAGCCGGATCCAGTAGATTCCTCCGACGAACAACAGCGTTGCAATCGCCGGCACCAGCAGCAGGCGCAGGATCTCGCCCGAAGTCCACGCGCTCGGATCCTCGGGATGGAACAGCAGCGTCATCGGCCTCATGCCGCGCGCGCCGCCGGGTCCGCTGGTGTCGTTGGCGCTCATTGGAACGATTTCACCCGGATCGCGATCCGCACCGGCTGCGAGGCGTTCGCGGGCGTCGTCCGGCTGACGGTCAGTCCTTGCAGCGCCGCGGTCACGGCTGCATCGCGGTTCTGATCGCCGGTCGAGCGCAACAGCTGGGTTCGCTGGATCGTGCGCGAGGGATCGATCCACAGATCGACAACGAGCTGATAGCTGCCGCCGCGCGACCCGATATTCTTCTGCAACGCCTTTTGAATGTCGAACTGCAGGCTTTCGCTGTAGTCGCGCAGCGCGCCGGCGTCGTTGCCGTCACTGCTCGCCCGCACCTGCAGCGTGCCGAGCGACAGATCCGCGGTCGCAAGCGGGCTCGCCGGCGGATGGTCAGCGCGCACGCTGCGCGAAGCGAGGGTGATGGCGTCCGGACGGATGTATTGGACCTTGAGGTCGGTTCCCGTCAGCAGCAGGTTCAGTGCATCCTCCGGCGTGAGGCTGCCTTCGACCGACGTTGACTTCCGGCCGGTTGCAGAATTGCTCTCATAGAGCACCTGCACGCCGGTTCGCTCGCCATAGGCCTGCAGCGCGCCGGCAAGCTGCTGGGCTGGGATGTTGAACGCGATCGGCGCCGATGCGGCAACCGTCTCGTGCTGCTGCGCGGCAACCGCGCAGATGCTGCCGATCAGCAGCGCGGCACAAATCCCGAACAGATACCGCGGCGTTGCGGAGCTCCCCGGAGCGTCGGCGCCGATCGCAGCGCCCGCGCGTGCACCATATGATCCAACTGCCGTCATAACCTTGCTTCGGCCCAAAGTGACCGCGGGTGAAATTCGGCCAGGATGTCTGTGCGGTTTAGCCTTCCAGCCAGCGAACCTGCGTTCTTTATATCGGGAATGTGACGGCCGTCTAACCGGCAATCCGGCCGGCAGGCTGCCGGGAATTTGTGCTGACCTTTCAGCGTGAAAAGTTCCCGAGCATCGCGGCAGCGGCGCCGAGCTTCGGGCCAGCGGCGTCGCGCGACCAGAAAAACGAGCGAGCGCTCTCTCAGAAAATTTGCTCATCCCCCTTTTCCGAACGCCGGTTCGTGGGCTAGGAATTACGCAAGGGCTTAAAAGCCCAGCCTGGACCGGCAACAAAATGAAACGGTCCGGGGACATAGCCAGGGAGGCAACGTGGGTCTCGCGCGTCAGCGGCCGGGGACGAATGCGTTCGCTATGGACGTGCTTTGCGCACGCATCCTCGAACGGCATCGCGATTCCGTTCGAGTCCAGAAACCGCATCTCGCCGTTCCGAACCTCACGCGCATCATCGGCGCGACGCTCACGCTTTCCAACAAGCACGGATTTCACGCCACCACGCTGCGCCAGCTCGCGGAAGCCTCCGGCCTCAGCATGGGCGGCCTCTACACCTACTTCGACAGCAAGCCGACGCTGCTGTCGATGATCCTCGGCGAGGTCGCCGAGACGGTGGCGGAGGTCCTCAACCAGCCGCCCGCCGACGTCAAACAGGATGCGCGCAAGCATCTGCACTGGATCATCGCCACCCATGTTCGCATGAGCGAGGCGATGCAGCCCTGGTTCGTGTTCTGCTTCATGGAAGCGAAGTCGTTTCCGCCCGCGGAACGCCAGCGTGCCATCGAGATGGAGGTGATGACCGAGAAGATCATCGCCGGCGTCCTCAAGCAGGGCGTCGCCAGCGGCGCGTTCGCGATCGATCAGGTCACGCTGACGGCCTCGCTGATCAAGCCGCTGCTGCAGGACTGGTACGTCAAACGCGCCAAATACCGCCGGCGCGGCACCTCGATCGAAACCTACATCAACGCCGTCAGCACGTTCGCCGACGCCGCGGTCGCCGGCAAGACGCGGCCCGGCCGCATCGCGACCGGCTCCCGCAGCAAATCCAGGCAGACGGCGCACCCATAGGCAGGAAGGACGAGGCAATGAAGCGATTGCGATTCAATCAACAGGAGATCGTCTTCGCCGTCTTTGCCGTGCTGTTCCTGGCGTTCTCGATTTTCCTGCGCGGCTTCCTGACGCCGGAAAACATGCTGACGCTGCTGCAGAACGTCGCGGTGCTCGGCATCCTCGGGCTCGCCATGGCGATCGTCGTGATCGGCCGCGGCATCGACATCTCGCTGATCGCAGCCCTCGCGGTCCCTCCGGGGCTCGTGCTGCAGATGGTGCAGAACGGGCACTCGCTGCCGGCCTCGCTGCTGACCGCCGTGCTGCTCACGATCGCCTTCGGTTTGGTCAATGGCTGGCTGATTGCCTATGCCGAGGTCCCTTCGCTGTTTGCGACACTGGCGACCGGCCTGCTGCTCGCCGGCCTCGGGCAGG
Source organism: Bradyrhizobium sp. INPA03-11B (assembly GCF_040446015.1). Classification (NCBI taxonomy): domain Bacteria; kingdom Pseudomonadati; phylum Pseudomonadota; class Alphaproteobacteria; order Hyphomicrobiales; family Nitrobacteraceae; genus Bradyrhizobium; species Bradyrhizobium sp. INPA03-11B. Next base: position 39,062 of record NZ_JASGSR010000039.1, on the reverse strand, counting down.
CCGCGCTGTTTCAGCTCGACGTCGTGCAGTGGAGCGACGGCATGAAAGGCTTCGAGCGGCTCGGGCAAGGCACCATCCTCGGCATCCCGACCTCGATCGTGATGTTCGCGATCGCCTGCGTGGTGGTCGCCTTCCTGCTGCGCCAGACGCGGTGGGGCGCCTATATCTACGCGATCGGCGACAATCCCTATGCGGCCCGCGTCACCGGCATCCCGTCACGCCCGATCATCGTGCTGCAATATGTCGTCGCGGCGCTGATCGGCTGCTTTGCCGGCCTGGTGATGGCGGCGTCCGTCAACTCGATGCCGACCCGCGTCTTCAATTCGACCCTGATCTACGACGTCATCCTCGTCGTGGTGCTCGGCGGCATCGGCCTGTCGGGCGGCCGCGGCGGCGTGCTCAACGTCATCATCGGCACGCTGCTGATCGGCACCATGCTCAACGGCATGACCATCATGGACATCTCCTACGCCGGCCAGAACCTCGTCAAGGGCGTCGTCCTGCTGCTTGCCGTCATCACGGATTCATTCCTGAACCCGCGCAACGAAGAAACGGCACAGCAGGGCGACATCTGAACCAAGTCGAAGAACGATCAATCACGACCAAGGAGGAAGCAATGAAATACGCTGTCAGGACTGCAAAGGTGATCGCCGCAGCGCTCGGCCTCGCGGCCATCGCCGCACCGGCTCTGGCCCAGCAGGGCCTGGACGAGCCGTTCCAGAAGCCGTTCAAGGAGTCGCTCGCCGGCAAGACGGTGGCCTACGTTCCGGTCGCCATGAACTTCGACCTCACCGAAGGCTGGTACGCCGGCATGAAGAAGGAGCTCGAGCCGTTCGGCGTCAAGTTCGAAATCCGCGATCCCAACTGGAATACCAATGCCGGCGCGCAGGCGGTGACCTCGCTGATCTCCGAGAAGCCGGCCGTGATGGTGATCCATAATCCGGACGTACAGACCTACGCCAAGCTGCTGCAGCGCGCCGAGAACGAAGGCATCTACGTGATCCAGATCAACATGGGATCGGCCTATCGTTCTTCGGCCTTCGTCGGCGCCAACTGGATCGAGATCGGCGAGAAGGACACCGAAGCCGTGGTCAAGGCCTGCCAGGGCAAGTCGAACAAGATCGCCGTCGTGCAAGGCGCGCTCTCGGCGGCCGCCAGCGCCTACACGCTCAAGGGCGTCGAGAACGTGCTTGCCAAGCATCCGGAGATCAAGGTGGTCTCGAGCCAGGCGGCCGATTGGGACGCGGCAAAGGCCAAGGCGATCACCCAGACGGTGCTGAAGCAGAATCCCGATCTCTGCGGCATCGTCGGCTTCTGGGACGGCATGGATATCGGCACCGCGGCTGCGGTGAAGGAAGCCGGCCTGACCGGCAAGGTGTTCGTCGCGACCTCCGGCGGCGGCGAGCGCAAGGGCGCCTGCGAGCTCGTGAAGTCCGGCGCCTTCGACCTCAACCTGAGCTACGACGTGCCGACCCAGGCCGCGCAGATGGCCGGCACCATCAAATGGCTGCTGTCGTCGGGCGCCAAGGCCGGCTCGATCAAGGGTTCGGAATACACCACGCTGATTCCGATCACCAAGGAGAACGCGGACAGCCAGACCGCGTGCTGGAATCTCAGTGACCTGAAGAAATAACCCGGCCACTCCGCTTGACGTCCCGGGCGCAGCCCGCCCGGGGCGTCGATCTCCGAAAAATCGAACGCCTTGCTGGAATGCCGATGCGCGACACCTTGACGAGCCTGCGCTACCGCTACTGGCCGGATCATCTCCTCGGCGAGATCCTGTCCAAGCGTTGGACCGAGACCGCAATTCCGGTGATCCTGCTCTTGATCGTCGGCTTCGCGCTCAGCCGCTCCATCGATCATTTCCTGTCGCCGTCGAGCCTTGCCGACACTGCACGGCAGGCCGGCGAGATCGGCTTCATCGGGCTCGGCATGGCGCTGGTCGTCATCGTCGGCGGCATCGATCTGTCGGTCGGCTCGATCTTCGCGCTGACCGATTTCTGCGCGCTCTATCTGCTCGACGTGCTGAACTGGCCGGTGCCTGCGGTGGTGGTCGCCACCCTCGCCTGCGGCGCGCTGCTCGGCGCCGTCAACGGTGTCCTGATCGGATATTTGCGGCTACGCGCCTTCATCACCACGCTGATCACCCTGATCATCTACCGTTCGGCGTTCGATCTGTTGATCCAGCGCTACTCCAACTCGATCGCCGCGGCGTTTCCCGACATTCCGTCCTGGAATTTCATCGGCGGCGGCGACGTGTTCGGTATTCCGAGCGTCGCGCTGGTCTATATCGCGATCGCGATCTTCGGCCATATCTTTATGACACGGCTGCGCCCGGGTTGGCACATCACCGCGATCGGCGGCTCGCGCCGCTCGGCCTACAATTCCGGCATTCCGGTTCGCCGCACCATCGCGCTCTGCTATGTCGCCAGCGGCGTGCTGACCAGCATCGCCGCGCTGTTTTTTGCCGCCCGGCTCGGCACCGTCGGCGGCGACATCGGCGTCGGCCTCGAGGTGATCGTGCTGACCGCGACCGTGCTCGGCGGCATCACGCTCGGTGGCGGCAAGGGCTCGGTCGCCAAATCGCTGGTCGGCGTGCTGATCGTGCTGCTGATCACCAACGGCCTGACCACGCTCAATGCACGCGGCGGCATCAACCGGATGGCGCTTGCCGGCATCCTGCTGATCGCGGCGATGGTCGACATCCGTTGGCAGAAGAACCGCACCCGCATCATCAGCAAGGTCTATGTCGCGCCGACCTATCACGCGCTGCCGCCGCCGCCCGCTACCGAGATCGGCCAGGGCGGCCCGTTCGAGCAGAACGACAAATTGCGCGACGTCGAGTTGATCGGCCTGGGCCGCATCGAGGCGCCGGAGGACGTGATCCTCGATCGCAACAACAATCTCTACGCCGGCTCACGCCATGGCGACATCATGCGCTTCTTTGCGCCCGACTATCAGCGGATGGAGGTGTTCGCCCATATCGGCGGCCAGCCGCTCGGCATGGCCTTCGACCGTCAGGACAATCTCTATGTCTGCATCGGCGGCATGGGGCTCTACCGCATCAAGCCCGACGGCACCGTGGAGAAGGCGACCGACGAGACCAACCGCAGCATGCATTCGGTGAATGACGACAGCCGGCTGCGGCTGGCCGACGACCTCGACATCACCGATGACGGCCTGATCTTCTTCTCGGAAGCGACCGTGCGCTACGAGATGGACGAATGGCCGATCGACGGCCTCGAGGCACGCGGCAACGGCCGCATCGTCTGCTACGACACCAAGACCGGCGCCACGCACACCGCGCTGCGCGGCCTCAAATTTCCCAACGGCATCTGCGTCGCCGGCGACGGCCAGTCGATCCTGTTCGCCGAGACCTTCGGCTGCTCGATCAAGCGGCTGTGGTTCGCGGGACCGAAGAAGGGCCAGGTCGAGGTGGTGATGGACAATCTGCCGGGCTACCCCGACAACATTAATCTCGCCTCCGACGGCAATTACTGGCTGGCGCTGGTCGGCATGCGCAGCCCCTCGCTCGACCTTGCCTGGAAGATGCCCGGCTTCCGCCGCCGCATGGCCAAGCGCGTCCCGGTCGACGAATGGCTGTTCCCGAACATCAACACCGGCTGCGTCGTCAAGTTCAACGAGCAGGGCAAGATCCTCGAATCGTTCTGGGACCTGCGCGGCGAGAACCATCCGATGATCACCTCGATGCGCGAGCATCGCGGCTATCTCTATCTCGGCGGCATCATGAACAACCGGATCGGCCGCTACAAGCTGGAGAACGCCGACCCGAACTTCGTGCAGTATGACAAGCGCTGGGGGAAGGCGTCGTGATCGCGGCCGTCAGGGAATTCGCCAACCGCTTTCTCGGCCGTGGCGAGGCCACCATCACCGTGCCGTCGTTCGACGGCGCGCTCAAGCCGAACCAGAAGCTGGAGGCCGCGACCACCTTGCTGGAATGCGAGGCGCCCGAGGACCTCGCAACCGACGGCCGCAACCTCTATGTCGCCGACGGCCGGCGTCTGCTGCGACTGGACGGCAATGCCGCGACCGAGCTGCGCCGCTTCGAGCAGCCGATCTCGGCCCTCTGTGCGCTCGCCGATGGCGGCATCGCGATCGCACTCGGCGGCCGCGAGGTGCGCCTCTACGCCAATCCCGCCTCGGGCGAGCCGAGCGTGACATTCAGCGACGCCGCCTTCAATGCGATCAACGCGCTGGCGCCGGCGGGTGACGGCACCTTGATCGCCACCGACGGCTCGACGACCTGCGGCGTTGACGATTGGGCGCGCGACCTGATGGAGCTGAATCGATGCGGTCGTGTGTTCCGGCTCGATCCCAAGACCCGATCGGTGAAGCCGCTGGCCGCAAAACTCGGCTACGCCTTCGGCGCCTGCGCGCGCGGTGACGGCGTGCTGGTCAGCGAGAGCTGGCGGCATCGTCTCGTCCTCGTCACGGATGGCAAGGCGCCGCAGATCGTGCTGGGTCACCTGCCCGTCTATCCGTCGCGGCTGTCGAAGGCTGCGGGCGGCGGCTATTGGCTCACCGCGTTCACCGCGCGCACCCAGCTGATCGAGTTCGTGCTGCGCGAGCCGGCGTACCGGCGCCGCATGATGGCCGAGATCGACCCGGCCTATTGGGTGGCCCCGCGGCTGCGCTCGGGCTTCTCGTTCAAGGAGCCGATGCAGGGCGCGCACATCAAGACGATGGGTGTGATCAAGCCATGGGCGCCGCCGCGCTCCTACGGCCTCGTCATCCGGCTCGGCGAAGACGGCAAGCCGCTCTATTCGCTGCACAGCCGGGTCGACGGCATCAACCACGGCGTCGTCGCGGCGCTCGAGCTCGGCAGCGACCTCGTGCTGATCGCCAAAGGACCGGGCCGCGTGCTGAAACTGCCCCTCGCCGGGCTCGCCGAGGAGACAGGCTCATGAGCGACACCGTGCTGTCCCTGCGCAAGGCCACCAAGCTTTACGCCGGCGTGCCCGCCATCGAAGGCGTCGACTTCGATCTCCGCCGCGGCGAGATCCACGCGCTGGTCGGCGAGAACGGCGCCGGCAAATCGACCCTGACCAAGGTGATGGCCGGCGTCGTGACATTGACCTCGGGCAGCATGACGGTCGACGGCTCCGACGTCGCGCCGCGCACGCCGCTCGAGGCGCGCAATCTCGGCATCGCCATGGTGTTCCAGGAGAACAGCCTGGTGCCGACCATGACGGTCGCTCAGAATCTCTTCCTCGGGCAGGAGAAGTTCTACAACCGGCTGCGCGGCATCTACATCGCCGCCCAGCAATTCCTGCAATCGCTCAATTTCGACGTGACGCCGACCGCGACGGTGAGCGGGCTCGGCGCCGCCAAGAAGCAGATGGTGGAGATTGCGCGCGCGGTCCTGCACAAGGCCAAGGTCATCATCTTCGACGAGCCGACCGCATCGCTGACGCCGGAGGAGAAGAAGTATTTCTTCGACCTCGTCCGCGACCTCAAGAAACGCGGCGTCTCGATCGTCTTCATCTCGCACGCGCTGGAAGAGGCCCTCTTGCTCGCCGACCGCATCACCGTGTTGCGCGACGGCAAGCACGTCATCACCGACGACGCGGCGAAATTCGACCGGGCGGCGATCGTGCAGGCGATGGTTGGCCGCGACCTCTCGAACACGCTGTATGGCGCGCGGAAGGCCAGCGTCCGGCCGGCCGGCGCGCGCGTGCTCACGGTGCAGAATCTCAAGATGGCGCCGATGGTGAAGAACAATTCGCTGTCGGTGTTTGCCGGCCAGATCACCGGCGTGTTCGGCCTGGTCGGCGCGGGCCGCACCGAAACCTTCAAGATCGTGTCCGGCGTCTTGAAGCGCGACTTCTTCCACGGCGGCGAGATCCTGCTGCATGACAAGCCGGTGCGCTACCGGGTTCCGGCGCCGGCCGTGAAGGCCGGCATCGCCTATGTGACCGAGGATCGCAAGGTCGAGGGCTTCTTCGAGACCGCCTCGATCGCCCGCAACATCTATCTCGGCCTGCTCTCGAAATTTCCGGGCGGGCGGATGATGCTGTCGCGGCGCGAGACCAACACGGTCGGCAAGAGCTGGATCCAGCGGCTCAAGGTCCGTGCCATCGGCGACGAGGCCAAGGTGGTCGAGCTGTCGGGCGGCAACCAGCAGAAAGTGGTGATCGCAAAATCCCTGGTACAGGAGCCCGAGCTGATCATCTTCGACGAGCCGACGCGCGGCGTCGACGTCGGCGCCATCGTCGAGATCCACGAGTTGATCAACCAGCTCGCCGACGAGGGCAAGGCGGTGGTGGTGATCTCGTCCTATCTGCCCGAGATCATGGCCCTCTCCGACCGCATCCTGGTCTCGCGCCAGGGCAAGGTGGTCGAGGAATTCTCCGCGCTCGAAGCCACCGAGGAGAAGATCATGTACGCGGCGATCCATTGATGCCGCACCATCACGGCCGGCTCGCCACACCATGCCGGAGCACGCTCGCGCCGCGGGTTCGCCGCTACTGCTTTGGACCAACGGTCCCGGTCGCCTTCAATCTCGCCGACCTCACCCAACCCGAGACGTCGTTGCCCGTCCCTGGATGGAAGTACATCACCGACGACCAGCCATCATTGGTCTGCGCATAGGCGACGAGCTCGTCATTCGGAATCACGAACACCCCATTGATCGGACAGTGAAGATTAGGCGCGGAGTAGAATTGCAGCCGTCCCTTGCCCGTCACCACATTGGCGAGCGGCGGCGACAGTATCGGGACGCGGCTGGTGCCCGACCGCGGCTCCTTGCAGCTCGACGGCGTCTGCGCATGCACGGTTGCACCCAGGGCCCCCAGCATCAGGGCGCCAGCGGCGATGCAGGCGAGAGCAAACCTGTCCGACATCATTCATTCTCCCGATCGAGCCACGCGATCACACGTCATTCGAGAGTTTGTCGCCGGACAGGACGGGCAGGTTCTGCGCGCTCAAACGAAAGTTTTCGCGCCCGCAGCCCGGGGCGCTCGCTCCGCACGTCGATCGTGCCGTCGCAAAGCTGCTGCTTGAGCGAACCGATGGTCGGCGCCGCGCGCCGCTCGGCTTGCATCGTGCTTGCAGCAAGAAGCGCTCGGCAGAGCGAGCGCTTCGCCTGTTCCGGCAACGAAATGCGTGTCCGGTTCAGTTTCCGGCGATGATGACGAGGTTGTTCAGGACAGGCGTTGTGCAGAAGGCGACGACGAGGGCGATGTTGTAGACATTGTTGCTGCGCCAAAGCAGCCACGTCAGGACGAACGTGAGACCCAGCTTGGGGACCAGCCACCATACGCCGAACCATGTCTGCGCGATGTGCATGAACGGGTTCAACTCGCCCAGCCCGAGATTCAAGATCACATTCGTCGACTCGAGATCGGCGTATCCCAGCAGCAAGGCGACGAACAGCAAGAGACCCTTAACCCAGTTCATTCCTAGACTCCCCACCCCGAAGATGCCGGATCGGCCAGATCACGCTGTTGATGATGTCCACACGCTCAGGAGGCACCAGTCCAGTTGCAGGATACTCGTCCGGCTTCGGCACCCACGCCGTACCAAACAGAATGTCCAGGAGCGGGAAGAAGGCGGCAAAGTTTTTGTCACGGTGCTCGATCTGGACCGAATGATGGATCCGATGCCATTGCGGATTGTTGATCCATGTCACGAAGCGGCCGAGCGGGATGCGGACGTTGAGATGCGCGCAAGCATCGGGCACGAAGAAGATGAATGCCGCAGCGATCGCCATGTCCGGCGGGATCCGAAACAGGATCGCCAGGATCGGAAGAAAGGCGTCGGACAGCACCCTTTCCAACCAGAAATGCCGGCCGCCGGTGATGAACGTAATTCCGTTTGCGCTGTGGTGGAACGAGTGCATCGCCCAAAGGAAGGGGATCGCATGCTGGAGCCGGTGGAATGTGTATTTGTAGAGATCGAGCGCCACCACGACGATCGCGAACGAGACGAACCACCAGTAACCTTCGGTCGGCAGCTTGATCCAGCCAAGTCCGGCATAGCTTGCAATCGCACCCGCGCTGACCGCAGCAAGCGGGGCGAACAGGTGCTCCAACCCGACGCTCACGATGACCGCCAGCCAATCAGCACGAAACTCGTCGCTGGAAACGGGCGCAATGGGCCACGTCTTCTCCAGGATACGACTGCCGTAGACGACCCCCAGAATGACCGCCGCGCAAAAGACGGCGTTTGAAATCTCACTCGACATGAGAAACGACCCGCCGGTTCAAAGGCCGGACAAAATGAACAAAACATTCTGCCGCCTATAGCCTAAAAACCTTACTTTTTCCCAACGCCCCGGCGGGCGCAAGCAGGGTTTTTACGGGTCGCCCCCACTTCAGCCCGATTGTGACGGGTACAGCCGGGCGGCCAACGTGTGCATTGCGTCTGGTTGGAAGCGGCCGCCAACCAGGCGGTCGGCCTGTCGTGATGTCCCGCTTGCCCGTCAATCCCACGGCGGCCTGCCCCGGAATGCCTCGACCAGGAAGTCCACCATCACCCGCACCTTTGCGCTGACATGGCGGCGGCTCGGGTAAACGGCCAGCACGTCGATCTCGGGTGTCTGATAGTCCGGCAGCAGGCGGACCAAGCGGCCCTGCCGCAGCAGCTCCCCGATCAGGAACGTCGGCTGCAGAATCAATCCGAATCCGGCCGCCGCTGCCGCACAGGCCGTTTCGCCGTTGTTGGTATGGAAGATGTTGGATACCGGCACCGTGTGAAGCTTGCCGTCTCTGTCGAGCAACCGCCACTCCTCGGCCGAGGCGGAATAGGCGTAGGCAATGCAGGCGTGGTTCCTGATGTCATCCGGGGTCTGCGGCGCGCCATGTCGCGCGACGTAATCCGGTGACGCACAGACGAAGTGATGAATCGCCGCGAGCTTGCGGCTGATCAAGCTCGGCGATCCCTCGCGCGAGATGCGCACAGCCAGATCGAAGCCCTCGTCGACGAGGTCGACCAGCCGATCGACCAGGCTGATGTCCAGTTCGATGTCCGGATAGCGCGCCATGAAACGCGGCCACAGCGGCGCGAGATGAAGAATGCCGAAGCTCAGCGGTGCGTTGATCCGCAGACGCCCGCGCGGCTGCATTGCTGCGGAGGACGCGATCGCCTCTGCCTCTGCAACCTCCTCCAGGATCGAGAGCGCGCGGTCATACAGCGTCTTGCCGGTTTCGGTCAGTGACAGGCGCCTCGAGGTCCGATTGAGCAGGCGCGCCCCGAGCATCTCCTCCAATTCGTTGACGTAGCGGGTCACATTGGCCGGCGAGGTCTCCAGCTTGTCCGCAGCGCGGGTGAAAGAGCCTTGGCCAACCACCGCGGCAAACACCTCGAAAGCGCGCAGACGGTCCATGGCTCCCTCGATCATTCAGGATAACTGAATAATGTAACCAGTTTCCGTGCCTTCTTTCCAGTTCTGTGAGCATTTAGTTAGGTTCGCATGACGCCGCGATTGGCGCGGCCGAACGGGAGAACGGACATGGCACAGGGAACGGGACGTCTTTCAAACAAGGTTGCAATCGTGACCGGCGCGAGCTCGGGCATCGGCCGGGTCACGGCCAAGCTGTTCGCGGCCGAAGGCGCGAAGGTGGTGGTTGGCGCACGGCGGGAAAGCGAGCTGGCGAGCCTGGTCGACGAGATCAAGGCCAGCGGCGGGACGGCGGTCGCGCTCGCCGGCGATGTGCGGTCGGAAGATTATGCCAAGGCCCTCGTCGCACTGGCGGTCAAGGCGTTCGGCCGATTGGACATTGCCTTCAACAACGCCGGCACGCTCGGTGAGGGCGGTGCCTCGACCAACGTCTCCGAGGCTGGTTGGAGCGACGCCGTTGCGATCAACCTCACCGGCTCGTTCCTGGGCGCCAAGCACCAGATCGCCGAGATGACCAAGCATGGCGGCGGGTCGGTGATCTTCACCTCGACCTTCGTCGGCTACAGCTCCTCATTCCCCGGCGTTGCCGCCTATGCCGCAAGCAAGTCCGGCCTGATCGGCTTGACCCAGACGCTCGCCTCCGAGTTCGGCCCGCAGAACGTCAGGGTCAACGCAGTGCTGCCCGGCGCGATCGAGACCGAGATGTATCGCGAGATGAACGACACCCCCGACAAGGCGGCCTTCGTCACCAATCTGCATGCGCTCAAGCGGGTGGGTCGCCCCGAGGAAGTCGCACGCTCGGTGCTGTACCTGGCGTCGGAAGATTCCAGCTTCGTCACCGGGACCGCGTTGCTGGTCGACGGCGGCCTCTCGATCACCCGCACCTGAGGCGGCCGACCAACCACGGCAACGTTCAAGGAGGCTGACATGGGATTGCTGGTATGCTCCGTTGAACAAGAGAGAGCCGCCATGTCCCGTCGTTTCGCGACCACGCCGGCCACCTCCCGAATATCGAGCAGCCGGAGCAGACCGAAGCGGCCTTCGCCGCATTTCTCGCGGCGCGGTTTCACTAGCCGCGTCGGTTCGGGGATTTAGTCTGATTGGTGAAGAATGGCGCGCCACGTCCGATGAAGATGGGCACGACATGCCGGCCGTGGCGCTATGATCTTGCGGCCGACCAGGCGCTCCAATCAGCAAAGCTGCGACGCCCCGCTGCGCGGCCAGGCGCTTAGGCGACGCTGCAGCCAGGCCCCGGCCTAGAATTTCCAGCTCAGATCAGCCTTGACTCCATTGTCATGGAGGCGTTTGGCCATCTGGCCGGTATAGGCGACACCGAATGTGACGTTGCGGGCGAGGCTTAGGTCGAGCCCCGCCTCGATCGCCGCAGCATCGCGCGCAATCGGCAAGCCGGCGACGGTAAAGACATTGCTGCCGGCGAAGGCCACCGCCGTCAACGGCGTCACGTCGCCATAGGCATGACGCCAGCCGAGCATCCCCGTCCAACGGGCATCAACGCCGCCGAGCACGAAGCCAGTCGAGCCGCGCAAACCAAGCGTGGAGAAGCCGACGCCGAGGGTCGACGCCGAACCGGTGAGCGCGGCCGCGCCGCCAGTTTCGCCGAAGCCGCTACTGTGCGAATTGACGTAAGCCAGCGCCGCGAACGGCTCCAACGCGGACCGCGTCGACAAATCGATCCGGTACCCGAGTTCGCCGAAGACTTGCGCCGTTCCGGAGCTGTGGCCCGCAGCGAGGTGATCGACGAACCCAGGGATCGCCACGGTGCGGCTGCCGGCGATCTGGCTCCAGCCGTAGGCGGCGCCGCTGCGGAAACCGACCGCTCCCCATTGAGCGCCGGCAAAGCCACCGACATGGTAGGTGTCGATCGACGCGCTCGACCCATCGCTCGCGCTGCTCAGGTTCGCGTGCGTGTAGCCGGTGAGAACGCCGACGCGCCAATCGTCGGCGACGCGGGCATCAATGCCGGAGAAGAAACCTCCGATGTTGTGCGACAGCGCCGCCGCATTACCGTCGCTGCTCGAGTCTCCCCATGACCCGATCACGCGGCCCCATACCGCGAACCTCGCATCGGGCTTCACCGTGGCCGGATCTGCCGCATAGGCCATCGCCGACCTACCGCCGGTGCCCACTGCACTGAAAGCCTCGCGCAGGCGGTCGATCGCGGCTGCACGCACGAACCGGCTATCCTCGACGAGGGTGCCGAGCGTCGAGGCGTGAATATCGCCGGAGAGCTGGTCAAAGGCCGAACGGGCCTGCGCGGCATTGAGCGTGACCACCGCATTCCAGATCGGATTGCCGTAGCCGAGCGGATCGACCGCACCACCTGTTGCAACCTGGTTGCGCGTCGCGCCGACACTGGCGAAGCTGGCGACATTGCGAGTCATGGTCAGGTAGACGTCGGCCGCGTCGTAGCTGAGGGCCGGCGTAAGAAAGGCCGCATCCGATGTCGCGCCAGCGAAGCCGCCGCTGATGCCGCCGGCCGAGGTCAGGATCGTGTACTTGTTGCTGCCGGTGTAGTTGCCGGCCTGCACCTGAGCCTGAACCGTACCGCCGTTCAGTGTTGTCGCCCCACCGACCGCCAGCTGGTCGGAATTGCCCTTGGCATCGAGCTGAACCTGATAGAACGATCCGGAGTTGAACGTCGCGTTGCCGGCGACCCGCAGCGTGCCGATCGAATTACCAGGCGCGACTGTGCCGCCGCCGAAAGCCGTCAGCGTCCCAACGACGCCATTGCCGCCGAGCACACCGGCGGAGACGGTTGCTTGCGCATTTGCAAGCAATCCGTTGACGGAGAGAACGCCGCCCAGGACAAGCGCCGTCCCGGTGAAGCCACTGGAATCGCCGGTCAGATTGCTATGGCCTGCGAGCTGGTAGATGTGGCCCAGGCCGGACATCGGGGTCGAAAACGTGTAGTTCGCGTCGGTGTGATTGAACACAAGTCCGCCAGCACCTGCGCCGAACAGGATGGAGGGCGCTGCCACAGTGCCGGCAGCCGACGCCGCAGAGCCGATTTGCGAGCCGATCGCCAAGAAGCCGTTCGAGCCAGCCTGCTCCGCGATCTGGATCGCTCCGGCCGACGAGACCGTGGCACCGCTTGAAACGATCAGGGTGCCGTTGCCGAACCGGCCGACCACCACGCCGGCCGTATTCGTCCAGCTGGAACCGGCGCCGGTGACGACGACGGTGCCGGTGGCGCCGGGGTTGAACCCGATCAACCCATTGCGGTCAGAGGCCGTGGCGCCATTGCTGATCGTCAGGACTGAGCCTGGCGCGCTCGTATTCGAGTCGCCGACCACGATATTTCTCATATTCAGGGCCGACCCAACACCGTCGACCGTGACATGAGCAATACCCGTCCCTATTCCCAGCGACGTGTTCTGCGCATTGACGACGCCGCCATTCGCGATGTTCACCGTCGCATCGCCGTTGCGTGAAATCCAGAGGTCGTTCGCGGTGACGGTCAACTGAGAGCCCGCACCCGTCACGGTCATGCTCCCCGAGGCGTTGAACCCGACATAGACGTTTCCGGCGGAGGCCACGCGCCCGCCGTTCGAGACTGTCAACGTGCCACTTCCCGCCTGACCGATGTACCCACCATTGTTGAGCGTTAGCAGCGAGCCAGCGCCATCGACAGTCACGACACCCTGGCTGCCGGCGTTCCGGCCGACACTAGCGATGCCGTTGACGGTCAAGCTGCCGCCCTCCGCAACGTTGAGCTTGCCGGTGCCGCCATAGCCGACGTCGAGCGTTCCGCCCAAGCTACTGCCGATTGTGAAAGTGGAGCCGGCTCCAGTCACGCTCACCGTGCCAGTGCTGTTCGCCGCGGTCGCGACAAGGAGGCTGGTGTTCGCCGTCACGGAGCCGCCGGATTGAACCGAGAGCGTGTCGTCTGCCGGGTAGGTGCCGACGATGACCTGGTCCGCTATCAGCGCCGCCGCGTTGCTGACAGTGACGGCGCCGCTGCCGCCGAAGCCGGCATAGAAGCGACCGCTCCCAATCAGCGAGGTGCCGCTGCCCGACAGATTGAGCGCACCGCTGGAATTGGCGGCGTTCCCCAGGATGACGTCACCACTCACCGTTCCGTGTGCGCCGGCGGCAAGGTTCAGGCTCCCGGTGCCGTTCCATCCGATCACGAGCATCGCCGTGCCAGCTCCCGTGCCAACCGCGAAGCTCGAGCCGATGCCGCTGACCGAGACCGTTCCCGTGCCGCTGCTGGCAGCACCAAGGGTCAACCCGGATTGGGCAGTCAGCGCACCCCCGTTGGAGACCGCCACCGAACCGGTGCCGGCCGCACCGACTGTGATGACGCCGGAGCCGGGCCAGGCACTGGTCGCCGCATAGAGCCTTGATCCTGCACCATCGACGGTGACGGTGCCGGTCGATCCGCTGTTGACGCCCAGGACCACGACGTTTGCAGCAGCCGAACCACCATTGCTGACGTTCAGCGTACCTGCGCCCGAGTAGCCGGCAAGAAGCGCACCTTGAGGACCGATGCCGCCAAACTGCGTGCCGGTCCCGTTGACTGTCACCAGACCGACCGCGCCGGCCTGCTCGCCAATGACCAATGTCCCGCCGGCCACGAGGGCACCGGACGAAACGTGCAAAGCGCCCTGGCCGAACTTGCCGACGGAGAGCGACGCATCGAGGGCGCCACCGGGGCTCCATGCCGAGCCGCTGGTTGTCACCCAGTCCGTACCCATGCCGGTCACCGTGACCGTTCCGCTGGCCCCGGATTGGTAGCCGACATAGCCGTACGAATTTGCAAGCCCCGCATTGGACTTGATGGTCAACGCACCGCTGCCGGCCGCGCCCACGAACAACGCACCGGTCGTCACCGACGTGCCCGACAGCACGGGTGAATTCGGCGTCGTACCGTCGACGACCACCATGTCGGTCATCGATGTCGGCGTTCCATTATTCCAGTTGGTCGCGGCCTGCCAGTCGCTCGATGTCGCGCCTGTCCAATGGTCGACGGCATAGGCGGGTGTGGCGCACAGCGCGGTGGTACTCAAGAGAACCGCGAGGAAGCGGGAAGGACGAACCTGATGCGACATGATCGATTCCGGAAGCCGATTTCAAAGAAGTCGGCTCCGTGAATCGCAGCATCGCGCGCAAACGTCTCGGCAAGGACGTGAAACTATCTTTGCAGAATCGAGAAAATGCCGAACAGGGAAAACGATAGGTTTACCCGAACCGGGTGTCGGACGGTGTCATTTCGAAGCGCCGGCGGAAGGCACGGTTGAACGTCGAGATGTCCCGGAAGCCGCATTGAAAAGCGATGTCGATGACGCGCCAATGCTGAAGCCCTTCTTCACTGAGGAGATCCCTGGCCTTGTCCAGACGCTGGTCGCGCAGATAGCGCGCCACTGCGAGCCCTTCGCGCTCGAAATCCTTTCGCAACTGACCGACCGAAATCTTCACATGCGCCGCGATTGCTTCCTCGCTCAGCAGCGGATCGGAAATGTTCTGCGTGACAAACGCCTTGGCCGCGAGCAGGCGGGCGCGACCGAGGGCGCCGGTGCGCGCGGCCTCGATGCCGCGCGCGTTCGGCCCGAGCGCCAGTGCCGCGAGTTCCGCCATTTGTCGCGACGCCACCCTGAGCGCCGGCGGCGCCAATCGTCCGGCCTGCCCGATCAGGGCATGCGCATAGGTGTTGAAGAGGTTGAGATAGCCCGCGTGGTTGTCCACCAGCGCGGCGACGAAGCAATCGCTGCTCCGAACGTGATCCTGCAACAAGGATCGCGAAATCGCGACCCGAATCTGCCAGGCGGCGGCGTCGGCGGCGTCGGATCGATAGGTGATCCTGCACGCCTCCATCGTCGTACTGACGACCGCCTGGCCAGGGCCCGCGACAGCCTCCCGATCGCGCTGCACGAGCGCTAGGGCGGACCCGCGAGCTGGCAACCGAACGTCAACATTGTCGCTTCCGTTAAGGGACTGGCTGATGCCGACCGAAATCCCGTCATCGGCGACCAAGCTGGCGATCCCGAGATTGGCTGACACCACCGCTTGAGCCGCCGCATAACGAATCGCCGACTCGCGCTTCGCTGCAATGTCATACCGGTGGCCCGTCGCCGATCCGAGCCGAGAACCAAGCTCCGACAGGGAGCCGGCACTCTTCGCCGAAATATCAACCAGGGTCAGGTCCGTCATCTACTACCGTTTGGCCAGGAATAGGTGAGATCATTGGCATCCGCCGGGACGTCGAGCAGTAAGTCGCAAGGCAGGCGGACCTTACCGCCCATCAATAGACATCGATTCCGGGGCTGTCTTTGCACTTCTACGACTATCGCTGCGCAAATTCGAGACTGGTCGTCGAGTGCCCGCGTTCGGCCGCGCACCCTCGCCGCTTCGAAATCGCGTGATCGAACATCGTGTCACGTCGCCATCGTGGACCAGTCCGATTTGGAAACAAAACCAAGAACAACGGTCATGCCACCGGACAGCACAGGAATTGCGCCGTGATTCACATCGGCCGATACCGAACTACGCATCGGCTCTCCGTTGGTCGACACCGCGAACTACGCCGTCGCGCGAGCCAAGAACGCTGGTTTCGGGCGCGGCATCCTACCATTATGTCATTGACATATCAGCATGATTAACAGACGCGACCTAAGACTTCCTGCTCGGATCTGGAACTCTCGTGACATCGCGATACATGACCGGGCCAGAATTCTTGTTGATTGGTTGAAATCGCGACGCCGGAGTCCTATGCGTGGCCGCTATGAGCACCCTTGCCAACGCCGAAATGTCCCTGACGTCGTGGCCGCGCCACCAGGCGCGCGCCGACAAGCCGGCGCCGTTCCTGCCGATGAACCGCGCCGAGATGACGGCGCTCGGCTGGGACCAATGCGATATCGTGCTGGTGACCGGCGATGCCTATGTCGACCATCCGAGCTTCGGCATGGCGATCATCGGCCGGTTGCTGGAGGCCCAGGGCTTCAGGGTCGGCATCATCGCGCAGCCCGACTGGCAGTCGGCCGAACCCTTCAAGGCGCTGGGAAAGCCGCGCGTATTCTTCGGCGTCACCGGCGGCAACATGGACTCGATGGTCAACCGCTACACGGCGGACCGGCGGCTGCGCCACGATGATGCCTATACGCCGGACGGCGAGGGCGGCCGCCGGCCGGACCGCTGCACCATCGTCTATGCCCAGCGCTGCCGCGAAGCGTTCAAGGACGTGCCGATCGTGCTCGGCGGCATCGAGGCGTCGCTGCGCCGCATCGCGCATTACGACTACTGGTCCGACAAGGTGCGCCGCTCGGTGCTGGCCGACGCCAAGGCGGACCTTCTGCTCTACGGCAACGCGGAACGTGCCGTCGTCGAGGTGGCGCACCGGCTCGCCAATGGCGAAGCGCCGCGCGATCTCGACTCGATCAGGGGCGTCGCTCTGTTCCGCCGCGTGCCCGAGGATTACGCCGAGCTGCATGCCGACGATCTCGACTCCGCGGACGAGGGCGCAGCGCGCCAGGCGGGCAATGTCGTGATCCGCCTGCCCGCCTGCGAGCAGGTCGAGCAGGACCGCGAGGCCTATGCCCGCGCCTCGCGCGTGCTGCATCGGGAGAGCAATCCCGGCAATGCGCGGCCGCTCGTGCAGCGTCACGGTGACCGCGATTTGTGGCTGAATCCGCCTCCGATCCCGCTGTCGACGGCCGAGATGGACTCCGTCTACGATCTGCCCTACGCGCGTGCGCCGCATCCCTCCTACAAGGACGCCAAGATTCCGGCCTGGGAGATGATCCGCTTCTCGGTGACGATCATGCGCGGCTGCTTCGGCGGCTGCACCTTCTGCTCGATCACCGAGCACGAGGGCCGCATCATCCAGAACCGCTCGGAGGGCTCGATCCTGCGCGAGATCGAGCGCATCCGCGACAAGACGCCGGGCTTCACCGGCGTGATCTCCGACATCGGCGGGCCGACCGCCAACATGTACCGGATGGCGTGCAAGGATCCGAAGATCGAGGCCGCATGCCGGCGGCCGTCCTGCGTCTTCCCGGAGATCTGCCCCAACCTCAACACCTCGCATGACGACCTGATCCGGCTCTATCGCAAGGTGCGCGAGGTGAAGGGCGTCAAACGGGTGATGGTGGCCTCCGGCGTGCGCTACGACCTCGCGGTCGAGAGCCCCGAATACATCAAGGAGCTCGTCACCCATCACGTCGGCGGCTACCTGAAGATCGCGCCCGAACACACCGAGCGCGGCCCGCTCGACAAGATGATGAAGCCGGGCATCGGCGCCTATAATCGCTTCAAGAAAATGTTCGATGCCGCGGCCGAGCAGGCCGGCAAGAAATATTACCTGATCCCGTATTTCATCGCCGCGCATCCGGGCACGACCGACGAGGACATGATGAACCTCGCGCTCTGGCTCAAGAAGAACCGCTACCGCGCCGACCAGGTGCAGACGTTCCTGCCCTCGCCGATGGCGACCGCGACGGCGATGTACCACACCGGCGTCAATCCGCTGCGCGGCGTGCGCCGCGGGGCGAGCGACAAGGTCGAGGCGATCAAGGGCCTCAGGCAGCGCCGGCTGCACAAGGCGTTCCTGCGCTATCACGACCCCGACAACTGGCCACTGCTGCGCGAGGCGCTGAAGCAGATGGGCCGCGCCGATCTGATCGGCTCGCGCCCCGAGCAACTCGTGCCCGCGCACCAACCGCCCGGCACCGGCAAGGCCGCCGGCACGCGGCGACCGCTGCGCGAGGGCGGCCGGGCACAGCGCTTCACCACCAAGGGCCTGCGGATGGGCAAGTAAGACGGCCGGAATTCAGATCCGGCCGGACTTGGAAACTTGGCTGCGCTTTTTTCAGATTGGCGCCGACATGGCGCGCCATGCAGAACACCATAACGCACTTCTATGTAATTGAAATTGTGCGAGATTCCTGCCGCGCCGCCAGCCCGTCATCGCCGGCTTTGGCCCGGACGCTCTAATGTAGGGTATTTCGGTTCGCGCCCCACGGCTCCGCGCGCCTTTGCCGCTCCGGGGTGATAATGTCAAAGCTGCGGGACCAGAGATTTCGCGCAACCTGGATAATGGCGCTCGAAGAAGTGCGCTCCAGGATCGACCTGATGATCGCGACTGCGGTTGGATGTTGCGAGAAAGGGAGGACGTTATGGAAGCGTGGCGTGACGACAAGGCCCGCGCAACCCTGATTCGTGATGCCGCGGGAATCGTGCAGCCGGGCAAGACACCCCGGACCTTTGCCGAACTTCTGTTCGGCCACACCAACATCGAGGACCTCGCCAACCACGACGCCTCATCGCTTGCCCTTCTAGCCGAGCAGACCTGGGAGCATGTGCAGAGCCGCACAGCGGGCAGCGCAGATATCCGCGTTGTCAATCCGACGATGCCGGACGGGCGCGAGATTTCGGTGCTCGAGATTCTCAACGACAACATGCCCTTCCTGTTCGATTCCACCATGGCCGAGCTTGCCGAGCAAGGCATCGAGGTCACCCTGGTTGCGCATCCGATCATCGCGGTGGAGCGCGATCACCAGGGCAAGCTGCTGCGCTTCCATGGCGAAGCACTGCCGGAAGGCGCAAAGGGTGCACGCGAAAGCCTGATTCATTTTCACATCGCTCGCCTTGATGCCGACGCCGACCGCCAAAAGCTGATCGACGGCCTCACCAGGACATTGAGCGAGGTGCGCGCTTGCGTCGCTGACTGGCGAGTCATGCGCGAGCGCGTGGAGGAAGCAATCAAGACGTTCTCCTCCAATCCGCCGCCGTTGCCGATCGACGAGGTCGCCGAGGCCAACCAGTTCCTGCAATGGCTGTGCGCGGACAATTTCACCTTTCTCGGCGTGCGCGAATATCGCTTCTCGCCCGACAATGATGTGTCGGACGACATCACGACCGGCGATGGTCTCGGCATCCTGCGCGATCCCGACGTGAAGGTCCTGCGCCGCGGAACGGAAATGGTGGTGATGACGTCGGAAATCCGCGAGTTCATGCGCGAGCCGACCCTGCTGATCGTGATCAAGGCCAATGTCAGCAGCCGCGTGCATCGCCGTATCCGGATGGATTATGTCGGCATCAAGCTCTATACGCCCGATGGCCGGCTCGAGGGCGAATTGCGCCTCGTCGGCCTGTTCACCTCGGGCGCCTACACCCGCTCTGCGCGACAGATCCCCTATGTCCGCCACAAGGTTTCACAGGTGCTGCAGCGCGCCGGCTTCGACCCGAACAGTCATTCGGGCAAAGCGCTGACGCACATTCTTGAAGACTATCCGCGTGACGAACTGTTCCAGATCGACGTGGACACCCTGTACAATTTCGTCATGGAGATCCTGATCCTTTATGAGCGTCCCCGCGTCCGGGCGCTGGCACGGATCGACAAGTTCGATCGCTTCGTCTCCATCCTCGCCTTCATTCCGCGCGATAAATACGACACCGACGTGCGCATGCGCGTCGGTGCCTTCCTGGCGCAGGTCTACAAGGGGACGTTGTCGGCCTCCTACGTGTCCTTCCCCGAAGGGGCGCTTGCGCGCGTCCACTACATCATCGGGCGCTATGAAGGCAAAACGCCCATCATCGAGCGTGGCACGCTCGAAGCCGGAATCGCCGCCATCGCCGCGACCTGGGCCGACAAGCTGAAGGCCGCGCTCACAGCGTCGACTGACGGCATGCGCGCGCGCATGCTCGCGAGCCGTTACGCCCGGGCCTTTAGCGGCGGCTACACCGAGGTGTTCGGCGCCGACCAGGCGATCGCCGATATCGCCACGATCGAAAAACTCACGCCCGCGCGCCCCGTGGCGATCACGGTTTACCGCACCGAGGGTGAGGACGATCCGACGCATTTCGGCTTGAAGGTGTTCTCGCACGGCGCCCCACTGTCGCTGTCCTATCGCGTGCCGGTGATCGAGAATCACGGCTTGCGCGTGGTCAACGAACGCACCTATCAGATCGCACCGCACGCCATGCCGGCGCCGCCACCGGTCTGGCTGCACGACATGACGATCGAGACCAGCGACGGCCAGCCGATCCGGATCGGCCCGGAATTCAACCGCCGCCTGGAAGCCTCGATCATGGCCGTGGTCGGCGATCGCGCCGAATCCGACGGCTATAACGCCCTGATCCTGCGAACGGCCCTGGGCTGGCGGGAAATTTCGACCATTCGCGCCCTGTCCCGCTACCTGCACCAGATTCGCGCGCCGTTCACCCAAGACTATATGTGGGAGACCCTGCGCAAGAACGCCGCGATCACCGCCAGCCTTGTCACGCTGTTCCAGACCCGCCTCGATCCCCGCCTCGCCTGCACCGATGCCGAGCGTTCGGCACGCGAGACGGCGCTGCTCGCCGAAATCGAGGAGCAGCTTCAATCCGTCGCCTCGCTCGATGAGGACCGCATCCTGCGCCGCTTCACCAATCTGGTGCAGGCCACCATCCGCACCAATCTGTGGCAGATCGGCGAGAACGGACATCCGCGTCCGGTGATCTCCTTCAAGTTCGACGCGCACCGGATCGACGACCTGCCCGCTCCGCGACCTCTCTACGAAATCTTCGTCTACTCACCCCGTGTCGAAGGCATTCACCTGCGGTTCGGAAAGGTTGCGCGCGGTGGCTTGCGCTGGTCCGACCGGCCGCAGGATTTCCGTACCGAGATCCTCGGCCTCGTGAAGGCGCAGCAGGTCAAGAATGCCGTGATCGTGCCAGTCGGCGCCAAGGGCGGCTTCGTCCCCAAACGCCTGCCGCCGCCTTCGAATCGCGACGCCTGGCTCGCGGAAGGCACCGAAGCCTATCGCATTTTCGTGCGTTCGCTGCTCGAGCTTACCGACAATCTCGACGGCGACACCGTCGTGCAGCCCGACTCGACCGTGCGCCATGACGGCGATGACCCCTACCTCGTCGTCGCCGCCGACAAGGGCACGGCCACCTTCTCCGACGTTGCCAACTCGATCTCGGCCGAGAAGAACCACTGGCTCGGCGACGCTTTCGCCTCCGGCGGCAGCCAGGGCTACGACCACAAGAAGATGGGGATCACGGCGCGCGGCGCCTGGGAGGCGGTCAAGCGCCACTTCCGCGAACTCGGCACCGACATTCAGACCATGCCGTTCACCGCGGTCGGCGTCGGCGACATGTCAGGCGACGTCTTCGGCAACGGCATGCTGCTGTCGCCGGCGACGAACCTCGTGGCTGCCTTCGATCATCGCGACATCTTCATCGATCCGTCGCCGGATCAGGCGATCAGTTTTGCCGAGCGCAAGCGCCTGTTCGACCTGCCGCGATCGAGTTGGCAGGACTACAACAAATCACTGATCTCGCAAGGCGGCGGCGTATTCTCGCGCCTGCTCAAGGCGATCCCGCTCGCACCGGAAGTGCGCACCCTGCTCGATCTCGACAAGCCGCAAGCCACGCCCTCGGAGGTGATGACAGCGATCCTGAAATCGCGCGCCGACCTCCTGTGGTTCGGCGGCATCGGCACCTATGTCCGCGCCTCGGGAGAAAGCGACGATCAGGTCGGCGACCGCGCCAACGATCCGATCCGCATCACCGGCGGCGACGTGCGCGCACGCGTGATCGGCGAAGGTGCCAATCTCGGCGTCACCCAGCGCGGCCGCATCGAAGCGGCGCAGAAGGGCGTCAAGCTCAACACCGACGCGATCGACAATTCGGCCGGCGTGAACACCTCCGACGTCGAGGTCAACATCAAGATCGCGCTGGCGCGTCCCGAGCGCGAGGGACACCTCAGCCTCGCTGACCGCAACAGCCTGCTCGCGGTCATGACCGACGAGGTCGGCACGCTGGTGCTGCGCAACAACTACCTGCAGACGCTCTCGCTATCGCTCTCCGAGCGCAAGGGCATGGCCGAGACCGGCTTCCTCACCCGCCTGATGCAGTCGCTGGAGCGGCGGGGTCTGCTCAGCCGCGCCGTGGAATTCCTGCCCGACGACGCGGCGCTCACCGAACGCACAAGGCGCGGTCAGTCCCTGACACGGCCTGAACTTGCCGTGTTGCTCGCCTACGCCAAGCTGACGCTCTACGATGACCTGCTCGGCACCCACGTGCCCGACGACCCCTATCTTGCTCGCGAACTATCGCAGTATTTCCCGCGCGAGGTTCAAGACAGATTCCCGGCGGCGGTCGAGTCCCATCGGCTGCGACGGGAGATCATCGCGACCAGTCTCGTCAATGCCGTGATCAACCGCGGCGGCCCGGCCGGCGTTGTGCGCCTGACCGACGAGACCGATGCCGATGTCGCAACCATCGTCATGGCCTACGTGGCGGTGGATGAATCCTACGGACTGAAGTGGCTCAATGATGCGATCGACGCACTCGACACCTGTATCGACGGACAGTTGCAGCTTTCCCTTTACGCTTCGATCCAGGATCTCTTGCTCTCCCGTATGGTCTGGTACGTGCGCAACGTTGATTTCAAGGACGGCCTGGAGGCGGTCATCGCGCGCTTCGGCCCGGCTATCCGCGAGATTGTTGCAGGGCTCGACAATACCCTGCCGCCGGACTTGCAAGCCGCGCGCAGCAAGCGACGGCAGGACCTGACCGATGCCGGCGTCCCGGCCGGCATCGCCGGCGAATTCGCTGATCTCGATGCTCTGGTCTCGGCCCCGGATATCGTGACGGTTGCGGAGCGCACCATGCGCGCCATCGGCGATGCGGCTGCGACCTTCTTTGCTGCGGAAGCCAAGTTCCGTCTCGACCTCATCATCGGTGCCGCACGCAGCGTGCCGGCAAACGATTATTTCGAACGTCTCGCCATCGACCGCGCGATCGACCAGATCGCAGCCGCTGAAAGAAGGCTGACCGCGGATATGCTGGCGACCGGCCAGTCGGGCCAGGAGGCCGTCGAGACCTGGCTCGCCGCGCATCCCGAAGCGACGCGGATTCGCCGCTCGGTCGAGGAAATTGCGGCCAGCGGCCTGACGCTCGCCAAGCTTGCGGTGGCGGCGAACCTACTGGGGGACCTGGTCAAGGCCTGAGAGTGCTTCGTCCACCCAGTCGGGCCCCTCACCGGACGCGGCGGCCCGCAAACAAGCGGCACGTTTTCTTCCAGACCACCGCGATCCGGTGGGACGACGAGACCCGCGGCGGCGTCGCGGGTCTCGTGGATGGACCGGCTATGCCAGTCAGTGCAGCGAACCGTCCGTCCGGACCGAAGCCCGCGCGGTCGTGATCTTGTTTCGCGGCGTCAGAACGCTGAGCTGATGCGGCGTGGCCGACGTCGCGGCGACCGGCGCCTGCTCGTGGACGTTGGCGGCGCCAAGCGCGCCAGCCTGCACCGGCGAGATCGGCAGGCCCGCGGCTTCGTAAGTCGGAAGCTCTGCGGCGGATGCGGCCGTTGCACTCGCGATCGCGAGGGCGGCGGCAATGATGGAGAGGGAAATCTTGGTCACGTGAAGGCTCCTCAATCGGACTTGAGAAACCGACATAGGCCAATTTTGTTGCAATGCAATAACATATACCGCGCTGCACAAGTATTTGACCGCGCCCCGGCGCGAGAGGTCAGAGCACAGCGGTCTCGCCGCTGGGCACATGCCTTAAAAATTCAATGAAAACAAAGATGAATGGCGCGCCCGGAACGATTCGAACGTCCGACCCTCAGATTCGTAGTCTGATGCTCTATCCAGCTGAGCTACGGGCGCATTTTCGCGGGTCAGGCTTGAAGCCCGGATGGCTCCGGGAGCCCCGGAACGTCGCGAAAGAGCGCTCTAGCTACAGGCTCCCGGTCCGGTTGGCAAGGTCTGGAAACGCCAATTTCGGTCGCGGCTTCAGCCGCCCTGGAATTCCGGGGGCGGTCTCAGGCCCTGGCCCGCTCGCTGCGGATCGACAGCAATTCCACCGGGCGATCCGGGATCGAGATCCGGAAGGTGGCGCCGATGGTGCCCTCGACCAGGTGGATGTGGCCGCCATGGGCACGGATCAGCTCGGCCGCGATCGCAAGGCCAAGCCCGCTGCCGCCGGGGCGGCCGGAGGTCTGGAACGCCTCGAACAGATGCTCGCGCGCCTTGGCCGGCACGCCGGGTCCGGTGTCGGAGACCTCGATGATCGCAACCGTCCCCTCGCGGCGGCCGGTGATGCGGATCTGCTGAGCGCCGCCATCGCTGTCCTGCCGGCTTTCCAGCGCCTGCGTCGCGTTGCGCACCAGGTTGAGCAGCACGCGGAACAGCTGGTCCGGATCGGCGTCGATGGTCAGGCCGCGCTCGATCGCGCTGATCCAGGTGATCGAGACATCGGTCGCCAGCCCGGCCGACTCCCGCACCTCGGCAACCGCAGGCTCCACCATGATCACGCGGCGGTCGGGCGCCGCCTCCTGCGCGCGGCCATAGGACAATGTCGACTGGCAGAAGGCGATGGCGCGCTCGAGCGAGCGCAGCAATTTCGGAGCAAAGCGCTGCACCCGCGGGTCAGGCACGCTGGCGAGCTGGTCCGACAGCAACTGCGAGGATGCCAACAGGTTGCGCAAATCGTGATTGATCTTGGAGACGGCGAGCCCGAGCGCGGCGAGCCGGCTCTTTTGATGCAGCATCGAGACGAGGTCGCGCTGCATGTCCGACAGTTCGCGCTCGGCAACGCCAATCTCGTCGCCGCGCTGGCTGGGCACAATGATTCGCGCCGAACTTTCCGGATTCTCGTGGAAGCCGACCAGGCTCGCGGTCAGCCGCCGCATCGGCCGCACGAACAGATAGTGCAGGGCCAAATAGACCAGGCCGGCGGTCAGGCCGGCAATCAGCAGCGCAACGACCAGCACGTTGCGCGAGAAGCGGTACATCGCCTGCCGCAGCGGCTTCTCGTCGATCACCACTTCGATGAATTGCGCCTGGCCGGGCGCCGGGCCGACCACGCGGATGGTCTGGTCGCCGTGCTCCAGCATGATCTCGAAGGCATCGACGATCGCCGACCACACCGTCATGGCCCGCATGTCGACATCATGGTCGATCGAGGCCGGCAGGTCGGCGCTGGCGAGCAGGCGGCGCTGCTGGCCGAGCTTGATGGCAACCGCGCGGGCGCCGATGCTGGTTAGGATCTGCCGGGCCAGCGAATCCGGCACCAGACCGGAAGGGGCGGCATCGAGCACCAGCGCTGCGGTATTGGCGGCGGCCAGGCGGTCATTGAGCCGGTTCATCCGGAAGTTGGCGATCGCCGGCACATAGATCAGGAGCCCGGCGATCATCACCAGCGGAATCGTCAGCAGCAAAAGTTTGCCCGACAGCCCGAGCCGAAGGGACGGCTTGGGCCGCTGGTTCTGCGCGGTCGCCTGATCGTCAGTTAGAGCCACAAGATAAGGCCTTGTTTGGCTTAGGGGTCGGAAGATGCGGCCCGGCCCCCAAGCCGGTCAAATTACGGATCGCTAATGTCGGCGGTTCCCCGAACACCTCAAAGCGTACCCTTACCGTCAAATACCCCGCGAAATCAGATATATTCGCCCGAATTGCGACGTTTCAAAGAACCCTTTTTGCGACGCCCTGCGACATTGACGAAAACAGGGCGCTCCCTTATAAGCCGCGCCAACTGTCCGCGATGGCCCGGTTCTTGACCGGGGGCGGCTCATTTGGGGCCGTAACGGCTCGTTTGGGCCCGCCAGCATCACCGGACTCCATCTCAATATAACGGCAAATTGCCCGGTCAGCGGAGAATTACCCGTGAAGCGGACTTATCAACCCAGCAAACTGGTGCGCAAGCGCCGTCACGGCTTCCGCGCTCGCCTCGCCACGGCCGGCGGCCGCAAGGTCCTCGCTGCGCGTCGTGCGCGCGGCCGCAAGCGCCTGAGCGCCTGAGCCCGGACGTCTCCTCCCCGGAGATACCCATTATGGATCGGCTAAGGCAGCGGGCGGATTTCCTCGCCGTTGCCAATGGCGCACGGGCGAATACCGCAGCTTTTGTGCTGCAGGGCCGCCGGCGCGACGATCAGGGCCCGATCCGCGTCGGCTATACCGTCACCAAGAAGAATGGCACTGCGACCGAGCGCAATCGCATCCGCCGCCGGCTTCGCGAAGTGATGAGACGGGTCGATGCCGTATTCATGCGGCCGCACCATGATTATGTGCTAGTCGGCCGTCGTGACGCGCTGACCCGCGACTTTGCGACCATGATTGACGACCTGCGGTCGGCGCTGCGCCGCCTCGACCGGCCTGCTGCGCCCAAGACGGGTAACGACAAGGCGGGTAACAAACGCGCGCCCAATCCGAATGGAATGACGAGACCCTAAGAGATGTCCGACAACCGCAACACGATCCTTGCCGTCATTCTGTCCGGCCTCGTCCTGATCGCCTGGCAATATTTCTACAACGTGCCGCAGATGGAGAAGCAGCGCGAGGCGCAGAAGCAAGCCGAGTTGCTGAAGCCGACGCCGCAGGCCACGCCGGGTGCCGCGCCGGGGACCTCGACCGCTCCCCCGGCGACGCCGGGCACGCCTGCCGTTGACGCTCCGGTGGCGAGCCGTGAAACGGTGCTCGCGGCCGGTCCGCGCATCAAGATCGACACCCCGCGCGTGATCGGCAGCATTGCGCTGAAGGGCGCCCGGATCGACGATTTGTCGCTGGTCCAGTTCCGCGAGACGGTCGACCCCAAATCGCCGGCTATCGTGCTGCTGTCGCCGTCGGGCACGGCCGAGCCTTATTATGCCGAGTTCTTGTGGCTAACGCCCACTGGCTCGTCGGTGAAGACGCCGGATGCCGAAACCGTCTGGCAGCAGGAGGGGTCGAACAGCCTGTCGCCGAGCACCCCGGTGGTTCTGAAGTATGAGAACGGCCAGGGCCTGACCTTCCGCCGCACCATCTCGATCGACGATCGCTACCTCTTCAGCATCAAGGATGAGGTCAACAATCAAGGCAGCGCCCCGGTCACGCTGTATCCGTTTGCGCTGATCTCCCGCGGCGGCAAGCCGCCGGTCTCCGGCTACGCAATCCTGCACGAAGGCCTGATCGGCTATCTCGGCGAGCAGGGCCTGCAGGAATACACTTACAAGAACATCGACGATAGCAAGACCCCCACGGGTCCGGACTCGCGCGGCGTTATCTTCCAGAACGTAACCGACGCCTGGCTCGGCATCACCGACAAATACTGGGCGACCGCGCTGTTGCCCGAGACCAATGCGACTCTGGAGAAAGCGCGCTTCACGAACGGCGACAAGCGCTACCGGGTCGACTACATGCTCGGCGCGCAGACCATTCCGATCGGCGGCAGCGGCGTTGCCAATGCACGGCTGTTCGCCGGCGCCAAGGAGGCCGCGACCGTCGGCCTCAACTTCCCGCTGGTCGGCTTCGGCGGCTACAACAAGCAGCTCGGCCTCAACCATTTCGATCTTCTGATCGACTGGGGCCACTTCTACTTCATCACCAAGCCGATGTTCCTGGCGCTCGACTGGTTCTATCGCCTGGTCGGCAATTTCGGCATCGCGATCCTCTTGGTGACCGTGATCGTGAAGCTGTTGTTCTTCCCGCTCGCCAACAAGTCCTACGCCTCGATGGCGAAGATGAAGTCGGTGCAGCCGCAGCTCCAGGCGCTGAAGGAACGCTATCCTGACGACCGCGTGAAGCAGCAGCAGGAGATGATGGAGATCTACAAGAAGGAGAAGATCAACCCGATCGCCGGTTGTCTTCCCGTCGCCTTGCAGATCCCGGTGTTCTTCTCGCTCTACAAGGTGCTGTTCATCACCATCGAGATGCGGCACGCGCCGTTCTTCGGCTGGATCAAGGACCTCTCGGCACCCGATCCGACCAACCTGTTCACGCTGTTCGGGCTGATCCCGTTCGATCCGATCGCGCTGCTCGGACCGCATTTCGGCGCCTACCTGGTGATGGGCATCTGGCCGATCATCATGGGCATCACGATGTGGGTGCAGATGAAGCTCAACCCGGCGCCGCCGGATCCGACCCAGAAGATCATCTTCGACTGGATGCCGCTGATCTTCACCTTCATGCTGGCCGGCTTCCCGGCGGGTCTCGTGATCTACTGGGCCTGGAACAACACGCTCTCGGTGCTGCAGCAGAGCTTCATCATGCGCAAGAACGGCGTGAAGGTGGAGCTGTTCGACAATCTGAAGTCGACGTTCGCCAAGAAGCCGACGTAGGAAGCACCGTCATTGCGAGCGAAGCGAAGCAATCCATGCCTCCACGCGAGGAGAGATGGATTGCTTCGTCGCTTCGCTCCTCGCAATGACGGAACGAGAACGAGCCGCCGCGCATGACCACCGAACCCGATGCGGAGCTGATCGAGCAGGGACGCAAGCTGTTCGCCGGCGACTGGCGCTTCATCTGGGCCTCGCCCTCGATCGAGACGCTGCCGCCGATGGCCGGCCTCGAGGTCGCCTTTGCCGGCCGCTCCAATGTCGGCAAATCGAGCCTGATCAACGCGCTGACCGGCCGCAGCAACCTGGCGCGCACCTCGCACACGCCCGGCCGCACCCAGGAACTGATTTTCTTCGAAGGGCCTGAAAAGGCCGGCTTCCGCCTGGTCGACATGCCCGGCTACGGCTACGCCTCGGCGCCGAAGACCAAGGTGGCGTCGTGGACGGCGCTGATCCACAAATTCCTGCTCGGGCGCGCGACGCTGGCGCGGGTCTATGTGCTGATCGACGCGCGCCACGGCATCAAGGATGTCGATCTCGACGTGCTGAAGACGCTGGATAAATCCGCGGTCAGCTACCAGGTCGTGCTGACCAAGGCCGATCAGGTCAAGGCGGGCGAGCTGAAGACCACGATCGCCGAGACCATCGCGACGCTGGCAAAACATCCCGCCGCCTTCCCCGAGGTGCTGGTGACCTCGTCGCGCACCGGCGACGGCATGCCGGAGCTGCGCGCCGCCATGGTGCGCCTGATCGAGGAACGGCGCCGATGAACGGCGCATCCCGTCTTCTGATCGGCCTTGCCGCCATCATGGGCGCCTGCGGCGTGATATTGGCTGCGGCCGCGGCCCATTTGCCTGACGCCACGCGGCTGGCGGCGGCGTCCTCGATGCTGCTGTTCCATGCGCCGGCCGCCATCGCGACGATCGCGGTCGCGGACCGTGCGATCGTTCATACCAAGCTCGGAATCGTGGCGGCGGCCGGCTTCGTCATCGCGGCGTCATTGTTCGCGGCCGACCTGGTGCTGCGCCAATATGCAGGCCACGGACTGTTTCCGATGGCCGCGCCGACCGGCGGAACGCTGCTGATCGTGAGCTGGGTGGTGCTGGCGGTCGCGGCCATGTGGCCGAGGCGTTGATGCCTCCTTTCCTTCTCCCCTTGTGGGAGAAGGTGGCGCGGATGCAATCCGCGCCGGATGAGGGGTCTCTATCCGCGGAGACAGACCCCTCACCCGGCGCCTTCGGCGCCACCCTCTCCCACAAGGGGAGAGGGTGAACAGCACTTTGCGCCCTGCCCGGCAATCAGATAGAACCGCGCCCGTCCCTCCGCTGACGATGAGACCAGCCCCATGACCGACCAGCACATCAGCCCGCTCGATCAGGCCCGCATCCTGTCCGAGGCGCTCCCGCACATGCAGGAGTATGACGAGGAAACCATCGTCATTAAATATGGCGGTCATGCCATGGGCGCCGAGGACACCGCCAAGGCGTTCGCGCGCGACATCGTGCTGCTCGAGCAGACCGCGATCAATCCGGTCGTCGTGCATGGCGGCGGGCCGCAGATCGCGACCATGCTGAAGCGGCTCGGGATCCAGTCGGAGTTCGCCGCCGGCCTGCGCATCACCGATGCCGCGACCATCGAGATCGTCGAGATGGTGCTGGCCGGCTCGGTCAACAAGCAGATCGTCGGCTACATCAACGAGGCCGGCGGCAAGGCCGTGGGCCTGTCCGGCAAGGACGGCAACATGGTGAAGGCGTCGAAGACGACCCGCACCATGGTCGATCCCGATTCCAACATCGAGAAAGCCGTCGATCTCGGCTTCGTCGGCGATCCTGAAAAGGTCGACCTGACGCTGCTCAACCAGCTGATCGGCTATGAGCTGATCCCGGTGCTGGCGCCGCTGGCGACCTCGCAGGACGGCCAGACGCTGAACATCAACGCCGACACCTTTGCCGGCGCGATCGCGGGCGCGCTGAAGGCCAAGCGCCTGCTGCTGCTGACCGACGTGCCCGGCGTGCTCGACAAGTCCAAGAAGCTGATTCCGGACCTGTCGATCAAGGAGGCCCGCAAGCTGATCGCCGACGGCACGATTTCCGGCGGCATGATCCCGAAGGTCGAGACCTGCATCTACGCGCTCGAACAGGGCGTGCAGGGCGTCGTCATCATCGACGGCAAGACCCAGCACGCGGTGCTGCTCGAGCTCTTCACCAACCAGGGCACCGGCACGCTGATCCATAAGTAATGGCAGACGCGGCAGCGCGAATGAAGGCCGGCATCGCGGGACGCACGGCGAGGATCCCTCGCCGGTCGCCGGCGGCGCGGCTCGCAATGTCGCTGCCGGCCGCGCTGATGTCGTTCCTGTTCTCGGCGGCTCCGGCGCATGCCGACCTCAAGCTCTGCAATCGCATGAGCTATGTGATCGAGGCCGCGATCGGCATCGACGACAAGGCCGCAACCGCGACGCGCGGCTGGTTCCGCATCGATCCCGCGACCTGCCGCGTCGTCGTGCAGGGCGCGCTGAGCGCCGATCGTGTGCTGCTCAACGCGCGGGCGCTCGGCGTCTACGGCGCCTCGCCGATCCCGCAGAATGGGACTGACACGCTCTGCGTCGCGCAGGACAATTTCGTGATCGCCGCCGCGCGGCAATGCCGCTCCGGCCAGACGCCGGCGCAATTCACCCAGATCACGCCGACGCAGAGCGATGACGGTAATCTCGTCGCCTATCTCGCCGAGGACAGCGAGTATGACGACGAGCAGGCGCGGCTCGCGGGCATCCAGCGCCTGCTGGTGATCGCGGGCTACGATGCCGCACCGATCGACGGCGTCGACGGGCCGAAGACCCAGAGCGCGCTGTCGGCATTCCTCAAGAGCCGCGGGCTCGCCAGCGACATCGTGCAGTCGCCGAACTTCTTCACCACCATGGTCGATGCCGTCCAGAAGCCGTCGCCGACGGGACTGACCTGGTGCAACGACACGCAGTACAAGGTGATGGCATCGGTTGCGACCGATGACGGCAAGGCGGTGACCAGCCGCGGCTGGTATCGGATCGACCCCGGCAAGTGCCTGCATCCCGACGTCACGGGCACGCCGAAACAGATCTATTCATTCGCCGAAGCGGTCGACAGCGACAACCGCGCCATCCGCGTCAAGGACAAGCCGCTGAACTGGGGCGGCGCGGTGCAGCTCTGCACCCGCGACAGCAAGTTCGAGGTCAACGAGCAGGGCGACTGCTCGACGCGCGGCCTCACCGCGCTCGGCTTCACCACCGTCGACATGACCAGCGGCGGCAAGACGCTGCGCTTTGCGATGCCGTGATGATCACTTTCGTCGTCCCTGCGAAAGCAGGGACCCATAACCACAGGCCGGTGTTTTGCAGTTGTCTATGGCCCCAAGCGAAGGTTACTTCCGCCTTGCTCAACAATATCAGTCACGGAGTATGGGTCCCTGCTTTCGCAGGGACGACGGGTGGAGAAAGCCATGACTAAAACTCCCCGCGGCTTCAGCCATGTCGAAACCTGGGTGTTCGACCTCGACAACACGCTGTACCCGCATCACGTCAATCTGTGGCAGCAGGTCGATGCGCGGATCGGCGAGTTCGTCGGCAACTGGCTGAAGATCTCGCCCGAGGAGGCGCGGCGGCTGCAGAAGGACTATTACCTGCGCTACGGCACGACGATGCGCGGCATGATGACTGAGCACGGCGTGCAGGCCGACGACTATCTCTCCTATGTGCACAAGATCGACCACTCGCCGCTGCAGCCGAATCCGGCAATGGGCGCTGCGATCGCAAAGCTGCCGGGGCGCAAGCTGATCCTGACCAACGGCTCGGTCGACCATGTCGATGCTGTGCTGGGCCGGCTCGGCATCGGCCATCATTTCGACGGCGTGTTCGACATCATCGCCGCCGATCTCGAGCCGAAGCCGGCGCCGCAGACCTACCAGAAGTTCCTCAAGCTGCACGACGTCGATCCGACGAAAGCCGCGATGTTCGAGGACCTCGCGCGCAATCTGGTGGTGCCACATGGGCTCGGCATGACCACCGTGCTGGTAGTGCCCGACGGCAGCCAGGAGGTGGTGCGCGAGACCTGGGAGCTCGAAGGCCGCGACGCCGCTTATGTCGACCATGTCACGGATGATCTGACGGGCTTCTTGCAGCGGCTAAACAAGAAGCCCTGATCCCTCCATGCGTCGTCCCGGCGAAAGCCGGGACCCATAACCACAAACCTGCGCTTGGGTACTCGCCGTGGCCCCAGCGTGCCGCAACACTGGCATTCGTGGTTATGGGTCCCGGCTCGCGCTTCGCTTGGCCGGGACGACGGAGATAGAGACCGCTTGGCGGACGGCCGAGTTTGCCTTGACTCCGCAGCCCCGAATTCCGAAAAGGCCCGGCAAAATTCCCTCATATCCCGATACGTCCAAGGATTGTCCCGATGTCTCTGTCCGCCCTCGAAACCACCGTCAACACCGCGTTCGACGCCCGCGAAGGCATCTCGACCTCAACCAAGGGCGAGGTCCGCGAGGCGGTCGATCACGCGCTGGAGCTGCTCGACAAGGGCGAGGCCCGCGTCGCCGAGCGCGAGGCAAGCGGCAAGTGGAAGGTCAATCAGTGGCTGAAGAAGGCCGTGCTGCTCTCGTTCCGCCTCAACGACATGGGCCAGATCGTGGGCGGCCCGGGCAAGGCATCGTGGTGGGACAAGGTGCCGTCGAAGTTCGAGGGCTGGGGCGAGAACCGCTTCCGCGACGCCGGTTTCCGCGCCGTGCCGGGCGCGATCGTGCGCCGCTCGGCCTTCATCGCCAGGAACGTCGTGCTGATGCCCTCCTTCGTCAATCTCGGCGCCTATGTCGATGAAGCGACCATGATCGACACCTGGTCGACGGTCGGCTCCTGCGCCCAGATCGGCAAGCGCGTGCACATCTCGGGCGGCGTCGGCATCGGCGGCGTGCTCGAGCCGCTGCAGGCCGAGCCCGTGATCGTCGAGGACGACTGCTTCATCGGCGCGCGCAGCGAGGTTGCCGAGGGCGTGATCGTGCGCAAGGGCGCGGTGCTGTCGATGGGCGTGTTCCTCGGCGCCTCGACCAAGATCGTCGACCGCGAGACCGGCGAGATCTTCGTCGGCGAGGTCCCTGAATATGCCGTCGTCGTGCCCGGCACGCTGCCGGCCAAGCCGCTGAAGAACGGCCAGCCCGGCCCTGCCACCGCCTGCGCCGTGATCGTCAAGCGCGTCGACGAGCGCACCCGCGCCAAGACCAGCATCAACGAGCTGCTGCGGGACTGATCGGTCTTTCGCCCGACAATCTATCACCGTCACCCTGAGGTGGCCGCTTCTTCAGCGGCCCTCGAAGGGTCGACGGCCCGGCTTGTGGCCGTGCACCCTTCGAGGCTCGCTCCGCTCGCACCTCAGGATGACGGATCTGATATCGAACCAAGCACCTCTTCAAAACGACAAAACTCCGGGCCGCGAAACATTGCCGCCGTCCGGAGCTTATTTTCATGGACTGGGCCAATTACCTGTTCGGCTTCAAGGGCCGCGTCAACCGGGCCAAGTTCTGGCTCGGAGTGCTGATCATTGTCTGCTGGATGATGTTTCTCGCCGCGCTCGTGGTCCTGGCCGGCCTCGGCGGCAAGACCGGTTCGTTTGGCTTCAACGTCGACGACATCTTCCGGGCCTTCGACCCCGACAGCTACAAATCACTGACATGGGCCGGATTGCCGACCTTGCTGGTCGAGGCCTGCGGAACGTTCCTGTTCGTCTGGGTCTATATCGCAGTCTCGATCAAGCGCCTGCACGACCGCGACAAGAGCGGTTGGTGGATGGTGCCGTACTTCGTCCTCCCCGGCCTCATGAGCCAATTCTCGGACCGGCTGCCGGACGAATCCTATTTGATGGCGGCTGCGGGCATGATCGTGTTCGTGCTCTACATCTGGGGCTTCATCGAGCTGGCGTTTCTGCGCGGCACCTCTTACCCCAATCGCTACGGTCCCAATCCGCTGGGAAAAACCCATGTGAGCCGCGGAGGCGGCCGCGGCACTGGGTCGCGCTCCACGCAGGGCTGGGATCAGCAAAGCGAGCTCGATATCGTGCCGCACAAAGCTGGTCCACCGACGCTGTGACGTGTTAAGCGAGGCGCATGAGTGATGCCGTCTCGATTACCCGCGATCTGGTTCGCTGCCCCTCCGTCACCCCGGCCGACGCCGGCGCGCTTGGCGTGCTCGAAGGCCTGCTGAAGGCCGCTGGCTTCGACGTGCACCGCGTGACGTTCTCCGAGCCCGGCACCGCCGACATCGACAACCTCTACGCCCGCATCGGCAGTGCTTCGCCGCATATCACCTTTGCCGGCCACACCGACGTGGTGCCGCCGGGCGATGAAGCGGCATGGACGCTCGGTGCGTTCTCGGGCGAGGTGAAAGACGGCTATCTCTACGGCCGCGGCGCCGTCGACATGAAGGGCGGCATCGCCTGCAGCGTCGCCGCGGTGCTGCAATATCTGAACGACCATGGCGGCAAGCCACAAGAGAATGGCGGCGGATCGATCTCGTTCCTGATCACCGGCGACGAGGAAGACGTCTCGATCAACGGCACCGTCAAGCTGCTGCAATGGTGCGCCGAGCGCGGCGAAAAATTCGATCATTGCGTGCTCGGCGAGCCGTCGAATGTCGAAGTGCTCGGCGACATGATCAAGATCGGCCGGCGCGGCTCGCAATCCGGCACGCTGGTGGTCGACGGCGTGCAGGGCCATGTCGCCTATCCGCACCGTGCCTCGAATCCGGTACCTGATATCTCCAGGCTGATCGTGGCGCTGAGCGACGAGCCGCTGGATCACGGCAGCGCGCAATTCCAGGCCAGCAACCTCGAATTCACCACCGTCGATGTCGGCAACACCGCGAGCAATGTGATCCCCGGCCAGGCGCGCGCGAATTTCAACATCCGCTACAACGACAACCACACCCAGGAGAGCCTGCGGCAGTTGGTCGATGAGCGGCTGGCGGAGGCCTGCGGCAACCGCATCCGCGCCCACATCGACTGGCAGCCGTCGAACTCGAACGTGTTCGTCACCCAGCCCGGCCCGTTCACGGACCTTGCGGTCGCCGCGATCGAGGAGATCACCGGCCGCAAGCCGGAGCTCTCCACCTCCGGCGGCACCTCGGATGCACGCTTCATCTCGAGCTATTGCCCGGTGATCGAGTTCGGCCTCGTCGGCCAGACCATGCACCAGATCGACGAGCGCACGCCGGTGGCCGATCTGGAGAAGCTGACGCGGATCTATCGGGGCGTGTTGGACAGGTATTTTGCGTAATCCAGCCGCTCGGCTGGACAAAATATCGAAAACAACCCCATGCACAGTAGGGATTGTGGTCACTGGTGATCCACCGGCACCAGATGCAGTAGATCGCGTAGGATGGCTGGAACGCAGCGATACCCATCATGCCTCAGCGAAAGCGATGGGTATCGCTTCGCTCCACCCATCCTACGAAGTCACTTCCGCCTAATAATCCACCCGCATCAGGTAGAGCCCGTCCGGTGGCGCGACGGGGCCGCAGGCGGCGCGGTTGCGGGCGGTGAGTGCGGCAAAAAGATCGTCCGCGCTCCAGCGGCCCTCGCCGACCCAGACCAGCGAGCCGACCATCGAGCGCACCTGGCTGTGCAGGAACGAGCGCGCCGAGGTCACGATGTTGATGGCAGCGCCGTCGCGGGTGACGTCGAGCTGGTCGAGCGTCTTCTCCGGCGACTTGGCCTGGCACTCGGTGTCGCGGAAGGTGGTGAAGTCGTGCTTGCCGAGCAGCCGCTGCGCAGCGGCGTGCATCGCGTCGGCATCGAGCGCGCGCGGCACGCGCCAGACCCGGCCGACATCGAGCGCGAGGTTCGCGCGGGTGTTGGTGATGCGATAGAGATAATGCCGCTTCGTCGCCGAGAAGCGTGCCTCGAAATCGTCGGGCACGATATCGGCTGCGAGCACGGCGATCGGATCGGGCCGCAGATGCGCGTTCAGCCCGTCGCGAAAACGGCCGGGCGGGAAATGCTTGGCGATGTCGCAATGCGCGACCTGGCCGCGCGCGTGCACGCCGGCGTCGGTACGCCCGGCGCCATGGACGCGCACATCCTCGCCGCAGATCGCCTTGACCGCGGTCTCCAGCGCGCCCTGCACGGTCGGCGCAGTGTCCTGGATCTGCCAGCCGGAGAACGGCGTGCCGTCATATTCGATGGTGAGCTTGTAGCGGGGCATCAGGTGAGCCGCGCGGGCGGCTTCAGCGGCGTGCCGCGCAAAAAGTCCGCCGCCTTCGTCGGAGTCTTGCCGGCGCGCTGCAATTCGAGAATCCGGATCGCGCCGTCGCCGCAGGCGATCGCGAGATGACCGTCGAGCACAGCGCCCGGTTGGCCCGCGCCCTTGGCCAACTCGCAGCGCAGGATCTTCAGCCGCACCGGCTCGCCTTCGCCCAAAAGTTCGCACCAGGCGCCGGGGAACGGCGACAGCCCGTGGATGTGCCGCAGCACGGCGTGCGCCGGCTGCGTCCAGTCGATCCGCGCCTCGGCCTTCTCGATCTTGGCGGCGTAGGTGACGCCGTCCTCGCTCTGCTTCATCAGCTGCAAGCCGCCGCGCTGCAGCCCGCCCATCGCGCGCACCATCAGATCGGCACCGAGCGGCGCCAGCGCGTCGTGCAGATCGGATGCCGTCATGCTGTCCGTGACCGGCAGCCGCTCGGCCATCGCGACGTCGCCGGTGTCGAGACCGACATCCATCTTCATCACCATCACGCCGCTCTCGGCATCGCCAGCCATGATGGCGCGGTTGATCGGCGCGGCACCGCGCCAGCGCGGCAACAGCGACGCATGCAGGTTGAAGCAGCCGAGCCGGGGCGCGTCGAGAATGGCCTGCGGCAGGATCATGCCGTAGGCGACGACGACGGCGGCATCCGCATCATGGGCGCGAAACGCCTCGAGCGCTTCGTCCGTCCTGAGAGTTTTCGGCGTCAGCACCGGAATGCCGAGCCGCCGCGCCTCCTGCTCGACCGGCGTCGGCTGCAGCTGCAGGCCGCGCCGGCCGCCGGGCTTCGGGGCGCGGGTATAGACAGCCACGACCTCATGGCCGTGCGCCACCAGTTCCAGCAATGTCGGCACGGCGAAATCGGGCGTGCCCATGAAGATCAGGCGGAGAGGCATGCGATCAGATTCTTCCGGGCGTGAGACAGCGGAGGACGCGCCTAGTCCGCTGCGCGCTTGGCGGCCTTCTCGAATTTCTTGAAGACGCGGTCGCGCTTCAGCTTCGACAGATAGTCCACGAACAGCACGCCGTTGAGATGGTCGATCTCGTGCTGGATGCAGGTGGCATAAAGCCCCTCGGCATCCTCCTCATGCAGCTTGCCGTCGAGGTCGGTGAAGCGCAGCCGCACCCGCGCCGGGCGCTCGACCTCCTCGTAGTATTCGGGGATCGACAGGCAGCCCTCTTCGTAGACCGACAGCTCTTCCGAATGCGAGATGATCTCCGGATTGATGAACACCCGCGGCTGCGGCGTGGTCTCGCCGTTCTCGTCGCGCTTGGCGAGGTCCATGGTGATCAGCCGCAGCGGCTGCGCGACCTGGATCGCCGCAAGCCCGATGCCGGGCGCGTCATACATGGTCTCGAGCATGTCGTCGGCGAGCTTGCGGATCTCCGGCGTCACCTTCTCGATCGGTTTCGACACCAGCCGCAACTGCTTGTCCGGCAGGATGATGATTTCTCTTAAAGCCATGGCGGCGATTTAAGCTGCGGGCCTGATGCGGTCAATGCGCTCAGGAACCCGGTAAGCTAACCTTAACCACGTTTCTTCACCTCAGGTTAACCAAGAAAATTCGGAAAGCATTTACCATAAGCGTTCCCTCTTCGTTCGCGTCCGACGGCGAATCGGCTACAACGGATGGCATGAACGAGATTCTGCTCACGATGGGCGACCTTCCGGTCCGCGTCTCCGACGCGCTGATTGGCCTTGGCGCGCTGGCGCTGATCCTGCTGTTCGCCATCGCCGTGGTGATCGCGCGCGGCAGCCGGCGCGGCGCGGAACTCGCGATGGCCCAGGCCATTCGCGCCGACGAGCTGGAGGAGCGGCTCGCCGACATGCTGCGGGCCCAGAGCGAATCCTCCGGGCGGGTCGACGCGATGGCCCAGGCGCTGGCCGGGCGCCAGGCCGAGATGGCCCGCGCCGTCAACGAGCGGCTGGATTCGGTGACCCACCGGGTCGGCCAGTCGATGGAACAATCGACCCGCAACACGATGGATTCGCTGCGCGTGCTGCACGAGCGGCTCGGCATCATCGACCACGCCCACAAGAACCTCAACGAGCTCACCACCCAGGTGACGACCTTGCGCGACGTGCTCGCCAACAAGCAGTCGCGCGGCGCGTTCGGCCAGGCGCGGATGGAGGCGATCGTCCAGGACGGCATGCCGAAGGGCTCGTTCGAGTTCCAGTACACGCTGACCACAGGCAAGCGGCCGGACTGCGTCGTGTTCCTGCCCGACCAGCGCCCGCTCTGCATCGATGCTAAATTTCCGCTGGAGGCGATGACCGCGCTGCACGATGCGCGCAGCGACGAGGAGCGCAAGTTTGCCAGCCAGCGATTGCGTACCGACGTGCTGAAGCATGTCAGCGACATCGCGGAGAAATATTTGATCCCGGGCGAGACCCAGGAC
>NZ_JASGSR010000038.1:0-65971 GCF_040446015.1 Bradyrhizobium sp. INPA03-11B | reverse complement strand
TCCGGCCTCGCCCAGGCCGAGGTCAATCTGCGCGCCGCCCGCGCCTTCCTGCTGCAATCGATGGCGGACATCTGGAAGGACCTGGTTGCCGGCCACAGCATCACGGTCGCACAGCGCATGACGATCCGGATGGCGGCGACGCACGCCATCCATAAGGCGCGCGAGGCCGTGGACTTCACCTACAACACGGCCGGCGCCACCGCGATCTTCGACGGCCACCCGCTGGAACGGCGCTTCCGCGACATCCACACCGTGACGCAGCAATTGCAGGGCCGTTTCAGCCATTTCGAGACCGTCGGCGCCTGGATGCTTGGCGTCGAGGCCGACCTCAGCTTCGTCTGAACTCTCAAGGAGAAGAACCATGCCGTTGGGCGGACTGCAGCATTTCACCATCGAACCGCAGGATCTGGAGAAGACCAAGGAGTTCTATTGCGATGTGCTCGGGCTCGAGAATGGCGACCGTCCGCCGCTCGATTTCCCCGGTTACTGGCTCTATTCCGGCGGCCAGGCCACTGTCCATTTGATGGGCACCCGCAAGCCGCGCGACGGCATCGTCGTACGCGGTACCGAGAAGAAATACGAAGACACCGGCCGGCTCGACCATATTGCCTTTGCCGCCACCGACGTCGACGCCGTGCGCAAGCGCCTGCAGGCGAAGAACGTCGCGTTCCGTGAGCAGATCGTGCCACGCACCGGCGACACCCAGATCTTCCTCTACGATCCTGACGGTGTCGGTGTGGAGCTGAACTTCCCCAAGAGCTGAACCGAAATGAGCTGAAGCGGCCTTCGCGGGATTACGTTGCTCAACAAGCGGCCGACGCAAGCGCCGGCCAATATTTCCCATAGCGAAATCGGTTCCCGACAAGGCCCAGACTCGGCCATCACTCGGGCGTGATCCGGTCGGTTTTTCTTCAACATTGAATGACGAATTAACCGGGCCGCGCCGCTGCGGCAGAATAGCCGGGTGCTGCGCCTTCAACCTACCCCAGGGCATGGTGGCCCGGCTATTCGTCCCCACTTCGCGGTCGAAAAGTCCTCAGTCTAGCCCGCGCTCGTGGCTGAGGCGGACCATTTCATTGATGAAGATTTGTTTCTGCTTGTCGTCGAGACTGGCATAAAGCGGCTCGGCCGCGTCGGCGACGCCGCGCTGATCGACCGCGCGATCATTGAGGAACTGGGCCTCGTTGCGCATCTGCTCGATGATGTCGTCGGGCGGATCGCGCTGCGCGCGTGCAATGCGCAAGTTGAGCCGGTCGGCGCCATTGTGCCCGAGATAGTGCATCGCACTGTTGAAGCCGGCCCAGTTCTTCTCCTGCTCCGGCGTCAGGTTGAGTTCCTTCTTGATCCGCTCGATGTTGGCGTCGCTATTGGCGACGATCTGTTCGGCCGTGAGTTGCGGTGCGCCGGCCTGGGTCAGGACGGTCGGCGCTTGCTTCGCGCCCTTGTCCTTGGCGGCAGCCTTGGCCGATTTGGCGGCTTTGGCGCCCTGCTTGTCACCGGACGCCGGAGCCTGTGCGTTCTTGCCGCTACCGGCATTCGGGTTGCCATTGTTGCCGGTCAACACCCCGGTCACGCCGGTCACAACCCCGACCACGCCGCCGATGGCTCCGCCCAGAACCCCGCCAACCGGTCCGGCAGCCTTGTTGCCTTCGCGCGCGCCCTGCTCGACACCCTGCACGATCTGCGCATCGACCATATGGGGCACTACAAGCAGCGTGACGGTGGCGGCCCCAACCGCGGCGCACAATCTCCATCGTGCTCGCAGCTTCGCTACGGGGATGAGCATGGTCGGGTCTCCGTGATCGATGGTGGATTGCAGAATAGAAGCGGGGGTAGGCTCGACGAATCCGACTTTATCGTCTCCACCTTCGGCAAGTCTATCGGCCGGGCTGGGCATCAACATGACCGAACACGGATCGGTCAGGCTTGGCCGGAAAGCTGCGGCTCAACCGCGCACCGGCCGCGATCACGGCCGCGCCAACCTTCGGGTGCGTCGCAGCATGATTGCAAGAAGCGCCGCAATCCCGCCGGCAATCGCGGTGACGTCGATGACGCTGCCTGCGATTTGACCACAACGTTAGTACTACGTGGCACAGGCATCTCGTTTCTCGACAGCCGCCGGCAATTCTGTTCTGATCGGTGTGAACGAAATCCCGCGACGTCGCGCGAACGCGACGCACAAAAACAACATCGGGATTCAAAAAAGTCTTTTGTCCGTCGGCTACCAGGGAGGGAATGCCATGTCACGGAAGAAGCTTTCGCGCCGAGAATTCGTTGCGGCGACAGCGCTGTCATCGGCGGCGCTCATCACAGCCCCCTACGTGCGTGGCGCCTACGCAGCCGGCAAGCTCTCGATGGGCTTCTGGGATCACTGGGTGCCGGGCGCGAACAGTGCCTCCACCGAGCTCGTCAATGAATGGGCCGCCAAGGAAAAGGTCGAGGTCCAGCTCGACTACATCACCAGCCAGGGCAACAAGAACATCGTCACCATCGCCGCCGAGGCGCAGGCGAAATCCGGTCACGATATCTTCCAGATGCCGACATGGTGGCCACAGGCCAATGCCGAGCTGCTCGAGCCGGTCAACGACATCATGGACCCGCTGATCAAGCTGAACGGCGACGTCAACGGCACGGTGAAGTATCTGGGCCAGGCCGACGGCAAATGGCTCGGTGTTCCCGCCAGCGTCGGCAGCCAGATCAAGGGCCCCTGCTCGCGCATCGACCTGATGAAGAAATACGCCAACATCGACGTCCAGGAGATGTACCCCGCTGGAAGCCCGCCGAAAGCTGATAACTGGACCCTCGACACGTTCCTCAAGGCGGCCGAAGCCTGCCACAAGGCGGGCTTCCCGTTCGGCATCGGCCTCGGCGAGACCAGCGACAGTGTCGACACCGCCGGCGCGATCTTCCAGTCGTTCGGCGCGCAGTTGGTCGATGCCAAGGGCAACCTCACGGTCAAGACCGACGCGGTGCGCCAGGCGCTCGACTACTACAAGAAGCTGATCGCCTTCCTGCCGCCTGACGTCTCGGCGTGGGACGATGCCTCCAACAACAAGTGGCTGGTCGCGGGCAAGGGCTCGATGATCTTGAATCCCCCGAGCGCGTGGGCGGTCGCCAAGCGCGATGCCCCTCAGGTCGCGGAGCAATGCTGGACGCACGGGTTCCCGGCGGGGCCGAAGGGACGCTTCGCACCCTACCTGCCGTTCTTCTGGTCGATCTGGTCGTTCTCCAAGAACAAGGAGGCGGCCAAGAGCCTGCTGTCGTTCCTGTCACAACCCGCATCGATCGAGAAGATGGTGGTTGCGAGCGGCGGCTACGACCTGCCGGCTTACGAAAAGCTCACGACGCTGAAGGTCTGGGAAGAGATCGGACCACCGAAGGGCACGCTCTACCACTACCCGAACCCCTACAAGCACCAGACGCTATCGATCGCGGCCTCGCCCGCGCCGCCCAAGGTCGCCCAACAGATCTACTTCCAGGCCACGCTGACCAAGATGTGCCTGCGGTACCACCAGGGTGAGGCCATGGAAAAGACGCTCGCCTGGGCCGAAGGCGAGTGCGAAGGCTTCATGCGAAGCTGACGACAGGCGAGCTCTCGCGCGACCGCCTTTAGTACTGGCCGCGCGAGTTCTCGTCTCTACTTCCCGGCCGCCGAACCGGCGAGCTGTGCAACCAACCCGCGCGAGGGACCTGCGTTATGGTTGATGTCGCATTCCAGCCCAACCGCACAGCGGCGGCCCAGTCAGGGCGAAGGCGTGTCGGCCTGCGCAACGCGCTGCGGCGCAAGTCGATGTCGGCGTTCCTGATGACGCTGCCGTTGATCCTCCTGATCGCGATTCTGGTGATCTATCCGGCACTCTATTCCCTGCACCTCGCGACGCTGAACAAGGCGATGACGAAGTTCGTCGGCTTCGGCAATTTCGAGTTCCTGTTCAAGCGTGAAACCTTCTGGTTGGTGGTCAAGCAATCCTGCATTTTCGCGATCTCCGCGGTGATCTTCAAAGCGCTGATCGGCTTCATCGTTGCGCATTTCGTGCACAACGTCCCCGCCAACAAGCAGCGCAAGTGGCGCGGCATGCTGCTGGTGCCCTGGGTGATCCCGCCGGCCATGAGCACGCTGGCCTGGCTATGGCTGTTCGACCCCTCCTACAGCGCATTCAACTACACGCTGTCGTTCTTCGGCATCGGTCCGATTCCGTGGACCGGCGATGCGATGTGGGCGCGCTTCTCGGTGATCCTGGTCAACGTCTGGTACGGCGCGCCGTTCTTCATGATCATGTATCTGGCGGCATTGAAATCGGTACCCGAGCAGCTCTATGAGGCCGCCGCGATCGACGGCGCCAATTGGTGGCAGCGCATCTGGTACGTGACGCTCCCGATGATGCGCAACATCATCGCGATCACGACGCTGTTCTCGCTGATCGTGACCTTCGCGAATTTCGACATCGTGCGCATCCTGACCGCTGGCGGTCCGCTCGACCACACCCACATCTTCGCGACCTGGGCGTTCCGCGTCGGCATCGAGGGCAGCGACATTCCGCTCGGCGCCAGCGTCTCGCTGTTCATGGTGCCGATCCTCGCGATCGCGGCGATCTTCATCCTGCGCGACATCACCAAACGCGGGAACGAATCCTGATGAGCACGGTGACGATCGACAAGTCCGGACCGACCCGCAAGGTCAAATACGGCAGCATGAGCCGCGACCGGACCTGGGCGCTGCGCTGGTCCTACTTCTTCCTGATCCTGTTTGCGATCTTCTCGCTGACGCCGCCGCTCTACATGCTGATCACGTCGCTCAAGAGCAGCGCCGAGATCTCGGCGGCGACCAACCCGTGGTGGGTCTATCATCCGACACTCAGCAATTACATCGAGCTGCTCACCTCGAACCAGTTCCTGCGCTTCTTCTGGAATTCGGCCTGGGTCTCGATCATCGTGGTCACCATCACAATGCTGATCAGCGTGCCGGCCGCCTTCGCACTGGCGCGGATGAAATTCTGGGGCTCGGCGACGCTCGCGACCGGCGTGTTCCTCACCTATCTCATCCCCGACAGCCTGCTGTTCATCCCGCTGTTCAAGATGTTCGCGGTGTTCGGCGACTGGACCGGCATCCAGCTGGTCAATCGCTGGTACGTGCTGCTGTTCATCTATCCGACGCTGACGGTGCCGTTCTGCACCTGGATCATGATCGGCTATTTCGCCT
The DNA here is from genome assembly GCF_040446015.1 of Bradyrhizobium sp. INPA03-11B. Lineage (NCBI taxonomy): Bacteria > Pseudomonadati > Pseudomonadota > Alphaproteobacteria > Hyphomicrobiales > Nitrobacteraceae > Bradyrhizobium > Bradyrhizobium sp. INPA03-11B. The sequence goes on along the minus strand of NZ_JASGSR010000038.1, from coordinate 60,771 downwards.
CGATCCCGAAGGAGCTCGACGAGGCCGCGATCATCGATGGCGCGAGCTGGTTCCAGACGCTGACCCGGATATTCATCCCGGTCGCGCTGCCCGGCCTGATCGCGGCGACGATCTTCGCCTTCACGGTCTCCTGGGCCCAGTTCCTCTATCCCCTCGTGTTCACCACCTCGACCGACCAGCTGGTGCTGCCGGTCGGCATCATCACCACCCTGATCAAGGGTGACGTCTTCAATTGGGGACAGATCATGACCGGCGCCCTGCTCGGCGCCGCGCCGCCGCTGATCATCTACGCCTTCCTGATGGACTACTACATTGCCGGCCTGACCGCCGGTGCGACAAAGGGTTGAACGCGACAAGGATAGGAATTCATGGCCGACGTGAGTTTGCGCAAGGTGGTGAAGCGTTACGACGAGGTCGAGGCGGTGCGCGGCATCGACCTCGATATCGCCGACCATGAGTTCGTGGTGCTGGTCGGGCCGAGCGGCTGCGGCAAGTCGACGACGCTGCGGATGATCGCCGGCCTTGAGGACATTTCCGACGGCGACATCATGATCGGCGGCGATGTCGTCAACGACGTGCCGCCGAAGGACCGCGACATCGCGATGGTGTTCCAGAACTATGCGCTGTATCCGCACATGACCGTCGCGGAGAACATGTCGTTCGGGCTGCGGCTGAAGAACTACCCCAAGGCCGAGATCAAGAGCCGGGTCACCGAAGCCGCCCGGATGCTCGACATCACCGACCTGATCGACCGCAAGCCCAAGCAGCTCTCCGGCGGCCAGCGCCAGCGAGTGGCGATGGGCCGCGCCATCGTACGCAATCCGAAGGTGTTCCTGTTCGACGAGCCGCTGTCCAATCTCGACGCCAAGCTCCGGGTGCAGATGCGGATCGAGATCAAGAAGGTGCATCAGAAGGTCCGCACCACGACCGTCTACGTCACCCACGACCAGGTCGAAGCGATGACGCTGGCCGACCGCGTCGTGGTGATGAACCATGGCAGGATCGAGCAGATCGGCACGCCCAACGAGCTCTATCACAAGCCGGCGACCCGGTTCGTCGCGAGCTTCATCGGCTCGCCCGCGATGAACTTCGTGCCATGCCGGCTCGAGGACGTCGGCGGCAAGCTCAACGTGCGGCTGACCGACCGCCTCGCCTTCGCGCTGCCGCCCGCGCGCGCGGCCCGCTACCAGGCCCTCTCCCGCACCGACAGACTGCTGCTCGGCATCCGGCCCGAGCACGTCATGGAGGCGCGGCCGCATGCCGAACCGGGCGTCGAGCCGTTCGACGCGGTGCTCGACGTCACCGAGCCGATGGGGATGGAGACCCTGGTCTATTTCACGCTCGAGGGCAGCCAGGTCTGCGGCCGGGTCAGCCCCAATGCGGGCGCGCAGGATGGCAGCCCGCTCCGATTGGCTGTGGACCTCAACAATATGCATTTGCTAAACGAGGTGACCGGCGCCGTCCTTTGACGGCGCACAAAAAACCTCAAGGGCAGGAAATGGCCACCAACAAGAAGAAGATTTTCATCACCCAGACTCTGTCTCCCGGGGCACGGGTCCTCCTCAACGAGCGGGACGACGTCGAACTCATCGAATTTCCCAACCTGATCTCGGCCAAGGACTTCCAGGCGATGCTGGAGCAGCATGCGCCGGTCCACGGGGTCGCGCTCGGCGCGACCCGCTTCGGCGAAGCCGAGCTCGAGGCCTCCAAGGGCATGCTGGTGGTGACCCGGATCGGCGTCGGCTACGACGCCGTCGACGTGCCCGCGCTGTCGGCCCGCAAGGTGCCGCTGATGGTCGCAGGCACCGCGAACTCGCCGTCGGTCGCAGAGCATGCCTTGTTCATGATGCTGACGCTGGCCAAGCGCGCGCAGGAAATGCACACGATGGTGAAGGACGGCACCTGGGCGAGCCGGCTCGGCGTGCTGCCGTTCGACCTCTACGGCAAGACGGTCCTGATCGTCGGTTTCGGCCGCATCGGCACCCGCACCGCCAAGCGTTGCCTTGCGATGGAAATGAACGTGCTGGTCTACGATCCCTACAAGCCCGCCAGCGAGATTACCGCGGCCGGCTGTGAGGCTGTGCCGAGCCTTGAGGCGGCGCTGCCGCGGGCGGATTTCGTCACCATCCATTGCCCGAAGTCGCCCGAGACTGTCGGCCTGTTCAATGCCGCGCGGATCAGGCTGATGAAGCCGACCGCGTATCTCATCAACACGGCCCGCGGCGGCATCGTCGACGAGAAGGCGCTGCACGACGCGCTGGTGTCGGGCAAGCTCGCCGGCGCCGGCCTTGACGTGTTCGAGGTCGAGCCGCCGCCGGTCGGCCAGCCCCTGCACGCCCTGCCGAACGTGATCATGGCACCGCACGTCGCGGGCGTGACCATCGAGGCCGTCGATCGCATGAGCGAGCAGACCGCGCGCAATATCCTGAGCGTCCTGGACGGCAATCCGCTGCGTCAGAATGTAATCAATCAGGACGTCCTCGGCTGAGCTTTCAGCCTTCCAGAAGCGCGATGAGATAGGTCATCGCGCTTTGGTTTGTTGTTTGAGCACGATCTTTTCGGAAAAACCGCTTCACACTTTTCCGGATCGTGCTCTAGTTGCGCCGCGGCCGATCCTGCGAGGTCGGCCCGGCGATGCGGAGCATGCACATGGCCTTCAAGGAATTCGGCAACTACGATGCGGTCGGTCTCGCCGAGCTCGTCCGCAACAAGGACGTAACGCCCAAGGAGCTGCTCGACGAGGCGATCACCCGCACCGCGGCCATAGACCCCAAGATCAACGCGGTCGTCGTCAAGCATTACGACTATGCCGAGCGCCAGATCGCCAAAGGCTTGCCTGACGGCCCGTTCACCGGCGTTCCGTTCCTGCTGAAGGACCTCGATCTGCTCGAAGGCACCCGCACCACCTCGGGCGCCAGCCTGCTGAAGGACTTCGTCGCAGACCACAACGGGACGCTGACCCAGCGCTTCCTCGATGCGGGTCTTGCGATCTTCGGCAAGAGCGCGAGCCCGGAATTCGGTCTGATGCCGACGACGGAATCCCGTCTGTTCGGCCCGACCCGCAATCCCTGGAATCTCGAGCATTCCTCCGGCGGTTCGTCCGGCGGCGCCGGGGCTGCGGTCGCGGCACGTATCCTGCCCGTCGCGCATGCCAGCGACGGCGGCGGCTCGATCCGGATTCCAGCCTCCGCCTGCGGCGTGTTCGGCATGAAGCCGACGCGCGCCCGCAACCCCTGCGGTCCCGATCGTGGCGAAGGCTGGGGCGGATTCTCCGTCGGCCATGTGCTCAGCATCAGCGTCCGCGACAGCGCGGTCATGATGGACGCGATCCACGGCCCGGAGCCGTCGAGCCTCTACGTCGCGCCGCCGCCGGAGCGGCCGTTCTCGCAGGAAGTCGGCCGCGATCCCGGCCAGCTGCGCATCAGCTTCACCGACAAGTCGCCCTATGGCGATGCCATTGATCCGGAGATATCAGCGGCGGTCCGCGATATCGCCAAGCTGCTGGCTGGCCTCGGCCATCATGTCGAGGAGCGCGCGCCGCCGCTTGCGGCCGATCCCGCCGCGCTCATGGCCACGATCGTCGGCGGCAACACGGCGCTGACCATCCGCCTACTTGAGCAGCGGTTCGGGCGCGCGCTGACGTCGGACGATGTCGAGCGGCTGACGCTGGCGAGCGGCCAGAACTCGGCCAAGATGGTCCCGGCCGACTATGTCGCCGCGCAGCTTGCGGCATTCCAGGTCTCGCGCGGGCTCGCGACCTTCTTCGAGGGATGCGACGTCTTCCTCAGCTCGACGCTGTGCGCGCCGCCGCTCCGCCTCGGCGAGTTGAACACGATGTCCGAGGATCTGTCCCACATCGCGCCGGTGCTGCGCCGCTACATGCCCGGCACCTCGATGTTCAACATGTCCGGGCAGCCGGCGATGTCGATGCCGCTGGCCTGGAACAAGGCAGGGCTGCCGCTCGGCATGATGTTCGCGGCCAAGCTTGGCGAGGAAGGACTGCTGTTCCGCCTGGCCGGCCAGCTCGAGCAGGTTCGTCCCTGGAAGGACCGCCGGCCGCCGGTCTGCGCCTAGCGCCATCAAGCGAAGCGCCTGGCTGACAAAGGATAGTCAGATCAGGTAGATAGGAAGGGCGTCGGCGCGATTCCGCCGGCGTCGTGCCTGGGAGAGCGAACCGTGAGTGACCCGACCGACAATGCGCTCGCCGCGATCGCGAGCATTCTCGATCAGACCAAGACACCTCCCGAGAAGGCCACGTCGCCCGACAAGACGACGGACAAGGCATCTGAGCCGACTGAGGGTCCGCCGGTCTCCATCGCGATGCCACCGCCCCTGCCCTCGTCGGTCGAAGTCGTTACCGTCGAGACCGTATCCATCAAGACCGTGACCATCGAGGCCGCGCCCGCCGAACCGGCTGCCGTCGAGCCGGCACCGATCGAGGAGGCCGCGCCGACCGAACAGTCTCAGCCGGTCGCGCAGGCTGAGCCGAGTGAGCCCGAGCTGAGTGAACCCGGGCCGAGCGCGCCAGAGCCGGAGCCGATCCAGCCGCCTCAACCGATCGAGGCCAATGGCTATTCCAAGTCCGGACCAGGCCCAATGGCCGCGCTGCGCTTCCGCTGGACGGTGCGCCAGGACGGCGCCCAGTACTATGTCGACGAGACCGTCGGCGCAGGATCGGTCCCTCTGGTCAACGGTCCCATGGACCGGGACGCCGCGATCAAATTCGTCGACGATCGCGAGACCGAAGCGCGGCGGCGCTTCGAGCATTTCAAGCACGAGATCGCCAGCCGCACCGCTGCCGCCCTGCGGATGAGCCGGGACGGCAACGAGGCCTAACCCTGCGGCGGCCTCGGCGGTCCGAGAAAGTCCTTCTTCGCGAGATCGACGCCGGCATGGCGCAGGATGTCGTAGGCGGTTGCGACATGGAAGAAGAACTGCGGAACGCTGAAGGTCAGGATCAGGGACTTGCCGGTGAATGGCCTGGTCGCGCCGCTGCGGAACGTGAAGACGACATCCCTATCGGCGGCGGCGTCGATCACCTCCCGTGGCAGGCCCTGCGCAAAATCAATCGTGGCGGCAATCCGCGCTCTCAACTCCGCAATGTCCGGCTCCGCCTCCGCGAAGGCGAGCGGCACGCAGCCCGCCAGCAACGCGCAGCTCAGCACAACGTGCCGGTTCGCCTCCCCGATCTGCTGGCGAAGACTGTACATGTTCGGCGCGAGCCGCATGCCGAGCAACACGTCGGGATCGAACTTGCGCGCCCTGCAGTGCGCCTCGGCATGATCGAGCAGCGCGGAAAGATTGCGCAGATACGGCACATAAACGCCGACGGATGCTTCATGGAGCGAGATGGTCACTTTTGCCCCCGCGATGCTGGCTCGATCGTTCCATCTGGTCTAAATGCTCCGCAACGACATGTCATCGAAATTGACGGAGACCTCTGATGTTTCGCGCGCTGGCCGGCCTCGCTCTCGCTTTGCTTCTTTCCGCCGCGCATGCGCAGCAGGCGCCATCCCGGCTCGATGAGATCGTCAAGCGCGGCACGTTGCGCGTCGGGATGACCGGCGACTATTTGCCCTTCACGGCGCTCGACAAGGAGACCAAGGCATTTCGCGGCTTCGACGTCGACATGGCGCAATCGCTCGGCAAGGCGCTCGGCGTCAAGGTCGAATTCGTGCCGACATCGTGGCCGCAAATGACCAGGGATTTCGAGGCCGACAATTTCGACATCGCGATGGGCGGCGTCTCCATCACCTTCGACCGGCAGAAGAAGGGCCTGTTCTCGACGCCGATCATGCGCGAGGGCAAGACGCCGATCGCGCGCTGCGCGGACAAAGGCAAGTTTGAGACGCTCGCCGAGATCGACAAGCCGGGCACCCGCGTCATCGTCAATCCCGGCGGCACCAACGAGCGCTTTGCGCGCGCCAATGTGAAGACCGCCGATATCCGCGTCTTCAACGACAACACCAAAATCTTCGACGAGATCGCCAAGGGCGATGCCGACCTGATGATGACCGACGCGTCCGAGACGCGCTATCAGCAGAAGCTGCATCCCGGCGTGCTCTGCGCCGTGCATCCCGACAAGCCGTTCGACTTCGCGGAAAAGGCCTACTGGATGCAACGCGACGTCGCCTTGAAGGCGTTCGTCGATCAGTGGCTTCACATCACGCACGAAGACGGCAGCTACGCGAAGATCTACACTGCGTGGTTCGAATAGCCTGCGGCGTTAGACCCGCGTGCCCAAAAATTGATGCGCACGGCCTGAAACCGAACCGCGATCCAATGCTTTGAACCTAAGCTCTCAGGACTCGACTCATGTTTTGACCGTGATCTGGGGCACGTTCAACGAGGCGGCCACCAAATAGCCTTGCGAACGGGATTCCCTGCACTGGAGATCGAGATGAAGAAGCTTCTGGCGATCGCCACGCTTGTGCTGGCGAGCACGGTGACAGCGCAGGCACAATACACGTTCGATTACGGCGGCCGCACCATCCGCATCGATCCGGATCGTGGAACGGTCTCGATCCCCGGCGTCTACGACAATACCGGCCGCAGTTCCAAGCGCGCCAAGCACAAGGACGCCGAGCAGAAGCGCGAGACGGCTCCGAAGGACGCCAGGACGGATTCTCCGTCTCCGCCCGTCACGCCCCCCGCGGCCACTGCATCGCCCTCTTCGGCTCCGGTTGATCAGGCCGCGGCCCCGGTGGCGCCGGCGCCGACAGGTGCAACGACAGAGCCCGCGAACACGAGCGTCGCGCCACCTCCGGCTTCGGCGGCGACCTCACCACCACCACCGACGCCACCTGTTGTCCAGCAAAGCGCAGCGCCGGCGGCGAGTCCCATCCCTTCGCCAACGGTCGGCGCCGCATCGCCTGCACCCAAGCCTGCAGCGAATCCCGTGCAGGCAGCCAACTCGCCGGTCGGCGTCTGGTTGACTGAAGAAAAGGAAGGCAAGGTCCGCATCGAGCAGTGCGGCGCCAATCTCTGCGGTTATTCAGTCGACAAGAAGTCGAACGCCAACGGCGAGCAGGTTTTGATCAACATGAAGCCGGGCAAGGACAAGTGGAGCGGCCGCATCTTCGATCCGAACAGCGGCAGCACCTACGATTCCACCATCGCATTGAAGAGCCCCGACACCTTGCGCGTGCAGGGCTGCGCGTTCGGCGGCATGTTCTGCGGCGGCCAGACCTGGACGCGGGTGAATTGATCGACCGCATCAGAAAAGCAAAGGCCCCGCTCGATCGAGCGGGGCCTTCCTCTTGTGACCAGCAGCGACGGCTCAGCCGACCTTGCCGTTGTATTCCTCGTCGGTGACGTGCTCCATCCAGGTCGAGAACACGCCGTCGAGCGCCTCCTGCATGGCGATGTGGGTCATGCTGTTGTCAGCCGAAGCGCCGTGCCAGTGCTTCTCGTTCGGCGGAATCCAGACCACGTCGCCGGGGCGGATCTCCCGGATCGGCCCGCCCTTGGCCTGCACACGGCCAATGCCCGAGATCACGTAGAGCGTCTGCCCGAGCGGATGGGTGTGCCAGGCGGTGCGTGCGCCGGGCTCGAACGACACCCGCGAGGCGTTCAGCCGGGCCGGCGCCGGCGCCATGTTGATCGGGTCCTGCAGCACGCTGCCGGTGAAATGCTCCTTCGGCGCGCGGCGGGTCGGCCGCGAGCCGGAAACGTGGATATCCATGGGGTTACCTCCCTCTCTTGACGTTATTTCTTGGTTGCGGCGTAGCGCGCCTTGGTCTCGGCATTCATCGGATACAGGCCGGGCAGCTGGGCGCCGTTGTTCACCTCGTTGACGATCCAGGCTTCCATCCGTTCCTGCTCAGGGCCTTCGGCCAGCACGTGATCCAGGAATGCCTGCGGGATCAGCACCGCGCCGTCCTGGTCGGCCACCACCACATCGTTCGGAAACACGGCAACGCCGCCGCAGCCGATCGGTTCGCCCCAGCCGACGAAGGTCAGCCCTGCGACCGACGGCGGCGCGGCATAGCCGTCACACCACACCGGCAGGCCGGTGCCGAGCACGCCTTCGACGTCGCGCACCACGCCGTCGGTGATCAACGCCGTCACGCCGCGCTTGACCATGCGCGCGCAGAGGATGTCGCCGAAAATGCCGGCATCGGTGATGCCCATGGCATCGACCACGGCGATGCAGCCCGTCGGCATCGCCTCGATCGCGGTGCGGGTCGAGATCGGCGACGACCAGGATTCCGGCGTCGCCAGATCCTCGCGGGCCGGCACGAAGCGCAGCGTGAAGGCCGGTCCGACCAGCCGCTTCTGTCCGGGCTTCAAGGGCTTGGTGCCGCGCATCCAGATGTTGCGCAGGCCCTTCTTGAGCAGGACCGTGGTGATGGTGGCGGTGGACACGTGCGACAGCGTCGCGATCGCTTCGGCGGACAGTGACATCTCGAAAGCTTGCTCCGATGGGAGGGAAAGACCGGCGCATGTTGCCGGGCAAAGGCCGTGCGTCAAGGGCTGCTTGAAAATGCTGCGATCAGCCAAATTTATCGCCGGCATGCCGATTAATTTATTGAAGTTGCTGCATCATTTTGCACGAAGCGAATTCCGTTTTGACTCGAAACACGCTAGCTTGATGGCCAACGAAGTCCGCTTGATCCAGATGGCCGAACCCTTAAGTCCTCCCCGCCTTTTGCCGAGTGGCGATGCCGCCATCACGGTGGAATTCAGCCGCACCATCGACGACGCCGCCAACCGGCGCGTGCTCGCGCTCGACCGCCTGATCGCAGCCGAGCCGATCGCCGGGATCACCGAGACCGTGCCGACCTACCGGTCGCTGCTGGTGCATTACGATCCCGTGCAGATCAGCTTCGACCGACTCGGCGCGCAACTGCTGCTGCGCGCCGCCAAGGCGCCACCGTCCGAGTCCGGAACACGGCGCTGGCGCATCCCGGTCACCTACGGCGGCGAGCACGGCATCGATCTCGAGGACGTCGCAAAGGCGCTCGGGACGACGCCCGACGAGATCGTGGCACGTCACGTCGCCGGCGACTATCGCGTCGCCATGATCGGCTTCACGCCGGGCTGGTCCTATCTCAGCGGGCTCCAGAAATTTCTGCACATGCCCCGGCGCAAGGACCCGCGGCTCCTGACCCCGGCCGGAACCATCTCGATCGGCGGCATCCAGACCGGCGTGCAGTGCCTGGCCGGCCCGAGCGGCTGGCACCTGCTCGGCCGCACCCCGGTGCGAACCTACCAATTGCATCGTGATCCGACCTTCCTGCTTGAGCCGGGCGACGCCATCACCTTCACGGCGATCGACGCCAAGACCTTTGCCGAGCAGGACCGCGCCGCCGATGCCGGCGCGTTCGTCGCAGAACTGGTGACGCCATGAGCAAGCTCGTCGTCACCTCGATCGGACCGGCAAGCTCGGTGCAGGACGGCGGCCGTCCGGGCTCGCAGCGCTATGGCCTGGTGCCGAGTGGTGCGATGGACCGGCTTTCGCTGGCGGCCGCCAATACGCTGGTCGGCAACGAGTTGCTCGCCGCCGCGGTCGAGATCGGTCCGTTCGGCGCCAGCTTCACTGCGCGCGGCGGCGCGGTGCGCGTCGGACTCGCTGGCGCATCGCGTAACGCTGACATCGCCGGCCGGCCGGTCGCGTTCGACAGTTCGGCGACGCTCGCCGAAGGCGAGACGCTCAATCTCGGCTTCGCGCGCGGTGGCTCATTCAGCTATCTCGCGATCGAGCACGGCATCGAAGGCGAGCCGATGTTCGGCAGCCTTGCGGTCAATGCCCGCGCCGGGCTCGGCAGCCCCTACACGCGGCCGCTGCAAAGCGGCGACGAATTGAAGACGCAGGTCGCGAGTGGCTCGCCCGAGCGCCGGATCGAATTGCCGGCCGCGACGGATGCGCCGATCCGCATCGTATTCGGCCCGCAGGACGACGAGTTCGCCGAGGACAACAAGAAGCAGTTCATCGACAGCGAGTGGAAGATCTCGGCCACCAGCGACCGCATGGGCTACCGGCTCGAAGGCCCCGTCATCAGGCACCTCGACGGCCACAACATCGTTTCCGACGGCACTGTGAACGGCAGCATCCAGGTGCCCGGCAACGGCCAGCCGATCGTGCTGATGCCGGACCGCGGCACCAGCGGCGGCTATCCGAAGATCGCGACCGTGATCACAGCCGATTTCGGCCGCTTCGCGCAGATCTCGGCCGGCCGGCCGTTCCGCTTCAAGGCGGTGACGATGGCGGAAGCGCAGGCCGAAGCGATCAAGTTCCACGCGTTGCTGCATTCGCTGCCCGACCGCCTTCGCGGCATTGAGGATCTTGGCCTCAACATCGAAGCGCTGCGGGATGCGAATGTCGCGGGTCAGGCGATCAGCGCCGTCGATGTGTCGACCTGGCAAGTTGCGGTACCCTAGAGCATCGTCCGGAAAAGTGCGAAGCGGTTTTCCGACAAGACGATGCTCAAACACGAGAGCCACCAACAACAAACGGATCGATCGTCATGACCAAAACTGTCGACCTCAATTGCGATCTCGGCGAAAGCTTTGGCCCCTGGGAAATGGGCAATGATGCGGCGATGATCGAGCTTGCGACCTCGGTCAACGTTGCCTGCGGCTTTCATGCCGGCGATGCCGACATCATGCGCAAGACGGTCGAGCTCGCGAAGGCGCGCGGTGTCAGCGTCGGCGCCCATCCCGGCTATCGCGACCTGCATGGCTTTGGCCGCCGTCCGATGCCGGGGCTGACATCCTCGGAGATCGAGAACCTGATCGCCTACCAGATCGGCGCCTTGCAGGCGATCGCGACCGCGGCCGGCCACAAGGTCACCCATGTGAAGGCGCATGGCGCGATCTCCAACGTCGCCTGCGAGGACGACATGACCGCGCGGGCGATCGCCAATGCGATCAAGGCCGTCGATCCGAGCCTCGTGTTCGTGGTGCTCGCAAACTCGAAGCTGGTGCGCGCCGGCGAGGCCGCGAACTTACGGATGGCACATGAGGTGTTTGCCGACCGCGCCTATGAGGACGACGGCAATCTGGTGTCGCGCAAGAAGCCCGGCGCGGTGCTGCACGATCCCAAGGCGATCGCCGAACGCGTGGTGCGGATGGTACAGGATGGCGCCGTCGTCTCGGTCACCGGCAAGGTGATCAAGATGCAGACCGACACGGTCTGCATCCACGGCGACACGCATGGCGCGGTCGAGATCGCGCGCGATCTGCGCGCAGCGCTGAAGCAGGCCGGCATCACGGTTGCGCCGTTCAAGACCGCGCACTGAGCCGCGCGCGTATCGATTCGGAAGGGGCCGGCCATCGCGCCGGCCCTTTAGATTCCGTTAAGAGTCTTCTTAAACCCAAACTTGCCGTTTGATTGCTAGGTGCAGCTTCCGAGCCTTTGATTGTCCTCTCAGGAAATTGGGTACCAAAGCATGTTCCGCACCAGCCTCTCCCTCGCCATTGCCGCGGTTGCCACCGCCGCCTTCACCAGCGCGGCCTCGGCCGGCTGCTACAGCTGCTATACGCCGCCGCCCCAGCCCTGCACGACCTGCTATCAGGTGCAGACCGTGCCGCCGCAATATCGCACGGTGCAGGAAACCGTGATGGTGGCCCCGGGCCGCGTCGTCGCGCATCGCACGCCGGCGCAGTATCGTACCGTGATGGTGCCGAGGACCGTGATGGTCGCGCCCGAAGGCGTCGCCTATGAGCGGATCGCGCCGCAATACGCCACGCAGGAGCGCACCGAAATGGTCTCGCCGGGCTATTCCTACTACGCGCCGGTTCAGCAGACCTGCAACACCTGCGGCAGCGGTTACGGCTACGGATACGGTTACGGCCGCTACTGAGCGACCCGTATCCAGCCGACACAAAGCCGCCGCCTGATCGCTCAGACGGCGGCTTTTGAATTTTCCGAAGGTCTCAGAACGGGTGGACGGACAGCGTGCCGAACACGATCGCCGCGATCACGGCAAAGGCGCTGTACAGCGCCGCAGTCTGAATTCCGGTCCCGGACTTCCTTGAAACTTGTCGCGCGTAAAGGTGCAGGCGGGCTTCCGCCGATAGCTCGCGCATGGTCGATCTCCAACGCCCCATTCTCGGGCATATGGAATATCGTTCGCGCCGCAATTCAAGCGGGTGGCAAAAATAGCGACGCTGCCGCCTTCGGGAACACGGTTCCGAGAGGAATATTCCTCCTCGAGCGCAGGCTCGAGAATCTTATTCGTTGCAATTCGAGGCGTCGGGAACCCGCGCCAGTCCCGCACTAACCGAAAATATCGAAAACAACCCCATGCAAAGGAGCCGCCGCGCGCCGCATTCAGGGCTTCCAGCGCCCGATCTTGAATGCAGCCAGATGGCTCGGGACGTCGGCGGGATCGAACGGCGGACCGGCGAACGCGCCGATGGCGTTGGAGGCGCCTGCCGGGCGCCCGGACGCAGCATCGTAAAGGTCCGGCCTGAACACGGCCATGGCCGCCTTCAGCGCCTCCGGCCGATATGGCGTCTGGCCCCAGCGCACCATCTGGGCGTACAGCCAGGCCGCCTGCCCGGGGTCCGGCCGCGCGGCTGCCTCGCGCCCGACCAGCAGATAGCGGTTGCTCTCACGCATGGTGCCGTCCGGCGAGACCTTCAGCCGACCATCGAGCGTGCGCTGGATGACGCTGGCATCAACGCCGAGCCGCTCGGGCTGCGCCAGCATCCGCGCGACCTCGAGCCGGTTCTCCGGTTGCTCGATGAACTCCGCAGCGCGCAGATGCGCGCGCACCAACGAGGCGACGACATCGGGATGCTTGTCCGCCCAGCTCTGGCGCACCGCCAGCACCTTTTCCACCGCGCTGAGCAGGATATCGGAGACGAAATGCAGGATGTGGCCGATGCCGAGATCGACCGCGATCGAATTCCAGGGCGCGCCGACGCAGAACGCATCGACGTGGCCGTTGGCGAGGCTGTCGACCATGTAGGGCGGCGGCAGCACCACGAGCTGGACGTCCTCATCGGGATCGACGCCGCCGGCTGCCATCCAGAACCGCAATTGATAATTGTGGGTCGAGAACGGGAAGGTCATGCCGAAGGTCAGCGGCTCGGCCTCGCTCCTGCGCCGCTTTGCGACCACCCGCGCAAGCGCCTGTGCGGTCGCCATCGGATCGAAACGATCGCCGTCGATCTCTTCCATCAGCGCGGCATGCAGCGCCGGCGATACCGTGATGGCGTTGCCGTTGAGCCCGAGATTGAAGGGCGCTGCGATCGGCACCTTGACGTGGCCAAGCCCCAGACTCGAGGCGATCGCGACCGGCGCCAGCAGATGGGCCGCGTCGAACAGGCCGATATTGAGCTTGTCGCGGACGTTCGACCACGACACTTCCCGCACCAGGGTGACGTCGAGGCCCTCGGCCGCGGCAAATCCCTTGTCGACGGCGACGATCAATGCGGCAGCGTCCACCAGCGGAATGAACCCGACGTGCAGGGGTGTGGTCATTTCAACAGCTCCGATGCCGTCAGGATCGATTGCGCGATCTCCCCGATCTTCTTCTTCTCGCGCATCGCGGTCGAGCGCATCAGCACATAGGCCTCCTCCTCGGTCAGTCCCTTCACCTTCATCAGGATACCCTTGGCGCGGTCGATCACCTTGCGCTCCTCCAGCGCATGCTTGGTGCGGTCGAGCTCATCCTGCAGCTTGGCGAAGGCATTGAAGCGCGACACGCAGAGATCGAGGATCGGCTTCATGCGCTCCTTCTTGAGGCCGTCGACGATGTAGGCGGAGACGCCCGCCTCGACCGAGGCCTGGATCGAGGCGGCATCGCTCTGGTCGACGAACATCGCGATCGGCCGGCGGACGGCACGGCTGACCTGGAACATCTGTTCCAGCACGTCGCGGCTGGGGTTCTCGAGGTCGATGACGATGATGTCGGGATCGAGCGCATAGATCCGCGAGAGCAGGCTCTGCATCTCGCTGATATGGACCACGTCCGTGTAGCCGGCTTCCCGAAGCCCCTCCTCAAGGATGGCCGCGCGGATCGGGCTTTCGTCGACAATGACGATCTTGGGAGACGATTCAGCGCTCATCGACAACTCTTCAGGCCCGGCAAAGACCATCCATATCACGCCGGGAGCGCCCGGAAAGGGTTGTAATTCTCGGCAATTGGGACTAGCTCCTGCCCATCAATCAGGCAGATTTGGGAAGATATGCAAGAGGCCGCCGCGCCGAAAGTGAGCTTTGTGTCCTTGGGGTGCCCCAAGGCGCTGGTCGATTCCGAGCGCATCATCACCCGGCTGCGCGCGGAGGGCTATGAGCTCGCGCGCAAGCATGACGGCGCCGACATCGTCATCGTCAACACCTGCGGCTTCCTCGACAGTGCCAAGCAGGAATCGCTGGCCGCGATCGGCGAAGCCATGGCCGAGAACGGCAAGGTCATCGTCACCGGCTGCATGGGCGCCGAACCGGAGCAGATCGAGAGCGCCTATCCCGGCGTGCTCTCGATCACGGGCCCGCAGCAATATGAGAGCGTGCTGGATGCCGTGCACCGCGCGCTGCCGCCGGCGCACAATCCACATATCGACCTGGTGCCGCCGCAGGGCGTCAAGCTGACGCCGCGGCACTACGCTTACCTGAAGATATCCGAAGGCTGCAACAACCGCTGCAGCTTCTGCATCATTCCGAAGCTGCGCGGCGACCTGGTGTCGCGGCCGGCCAATGACGTGCTGCGTGAAGCCGAGAGACTGGTGAAAGCCGGCGTCAAGGAATTGCTGGTCATCTCGCAGGACACTTCGGCCTATGGCGTCGACCTGAAATATGCCGAGAGCCCGTGGCAGGATCGCAGCGTGCGCGCGAAGTTCTTTGACCTCGCCAACGAGCTCGGTGAGCTCGGCGCCTGGGTGCGGCTGCAATATGTCTACCCCTACCCGCATGTCGACGAGGTCATCGGCCTGATGACCGAGGGCAAGGTGCTGCCCTATCTCGACATCCCGTTCCAGCATGCGAGCCCGGACGTGCTGCGCGCGATGAAGCGCCCGGCGGCGCAGGAGAAGACGCTGGCGCGGATCCAGAAGTGGCGCGAGCAATGCCCCGAGCTGACGCTGCGCTCGACCTTCATCGTCGGCTTCCCCGGCGAGACCGATGCCGATTTCGCCTATCTGCTCGACTGGCTCGATGAAGCCGGGATCGATCGCCTCGGCTGCTTCAAATACGAGCCGGTCGCCGGCGCCACGTCGAATGCGATTCCCAATGCCGTGCCCGACGAGGTCAAGCAGGAGCGCTGGAACGCGCTGATGGCGCGGCAGCAGAAGATTTCCGCGCGCCGCCTGAAGCGCAAGGTCGGCACCCGCCAGCAGGTGATCATCGACGAGGTCGGCCCGACGGTCGCCAAGGGCCGGTCAAAGGCCGACGCGCCGGAGATCGACGGCGCCGTCTATCTGACCAGCCGCCGCCCGCTCAAGGTCGGCGAGATCGTCACCGCCAAGATCGAGCGCGCCGACGAATACGACCTGCACGGCAGCGTCGCGGGGTTCTAAAGCGGGATGAGTTTTGGTTGAATCGGCTTGGCGCGGTCTCGGTTCACCTCTCCCCGTTGGGGAGAGGTCGGATTGCGGTCGGCGATGCGAAGCATCGTCCGGAGCAATCCGGGTGAGGGCTCTCGCTCTCTCGATAGACCATAACCCCTCACCCGATTTGCTGCGCAAATCGACCTCTCCCAAGGGAGAGGTGAACCTTCGACGCCGTTCCAGCTCAACCTAATCTCATCAGGCTTTAGCTCCAGTCCGATCCTCCAAGGCCCCGCGGATGCCAAACGGCGTCCGTTCTCGTGAACCTCACCGCGGCCTGGGCTCACAAAGCAGTGGCGGCCATCCGGCCGCGCGGAGCCTGGTCTTGCGGCAATCATGGAAGCGACTGTTGGCGCGCGGCCGGTTGGCTGCGGCCGTCCTCATCCAACTCGTGCCGGCGCTCGCCACGACGGCGGCCCTCGCCGCGCCTCAGCCGTCTTCCGAAGCCACGGCGCAGGCCTGGTGCTTCAGCAAGAAGGGCGCCGCGCAGCGCATTGGCGGCTGCAGCTTTCTGCTTGCCCTGCGCAAGTTGAAGGAGAAGCACCGCGCCGGCGCCTTCCTCAACCGTGGCGGCGCTTATCTCGAAAGCAACGATCTCGATCGCGCGATCGCCGACTTCACGGAGGTGATCAAGTACGCGCCGATGCGTGGCAAGGGACTGGCCAACCGTGGTGAGGCCTATCGCCGCAAGGGCGATGTCGATGCGGCCATCGCCGATCTCGATCAGGCCATCGCGCTCGATCCCCAGGATGAGATAGCGCGCTACAACCGCGGTATCGCGCACAGCGACCGTGGCGAACCCGCTCTCGCCATCGCCGATTACAACGAAGCCATCCGCCTCAGCCCTGACGATGCCTGGTACTACAACAATCGCGGCAATTCCTACATCGACGCCAAGGAGCCTGATCGCCCGATGGCCGATTATGATCGCGCCATCCGCCTCGATCCGAAGTTCGCGCTTGCCTATTACAATCGCGGCAATGCCTATCGTGGCCGCAACGATCTCGATCACGCGCTGGCCGATTACGATACGTCGCTGCGGCTGGATCCCCGCTATGCAGCGGCCTATGGCAACCGCGCCCGGGTGTTTCGCGATCGCGGCGATGTCGATCGGGCGCTGGCCGATTTCGATCAATCGCTGCGGCTCGATCCAGCCGGCTACCGCGACTATTACGCACGAGGTAATCTCTATCTTGAACGGCAGGATTACCCGCGGGCATACGATGATTTCAGCAATGCGATCAAGTTCAACGCGAAATACGCGGCCGCGTTCAATGCGCGTTGCTTGACGCAGGTGATCCTGGGCCAGGCGCAGCAGGCGCTCGCCGATTGCGAGCAGTCGCTGCAATGGAATCCGGACGATCCCTACACGCTCGACAGCCGTGCAATCTGTCGCCTGAAGCTCGGCGAACTTGATGCTGCGATTGCGGATTTTGACGCTGCGTTGAAGATCAATCCGAAGCTTGCAAGTTCGCTCTATGGCCGCGGCGTCGCGCGGCGGAAGAAGGGTGACGGCGACGCGGCGCAAGCCGACACCACTGCCGCCCAGGCAATTCAGTCCGACATCACGACGGAATTCGCGCGCTATGGCGTCGAATGACGCGCGACCGGCGCTTGACACCGCGGCCCTTTCGGCTGTATGGCCCTGCGCCATGAAGCTGAACCGGACCCACCGCCGCGCCATCTGCCGTCGTCGCACCCGCGACGATGCTGGGCTGCGCCGTGTCCGACGCCATCGCTGATTAGCTGACATCAGCCAAGGTTTTCGAGAAGGCCGCGCCCGCAAAGCGCGGCCTTCTTGTTTTTCGGCCTATCCCCCATTCCCACACCGACCCCAGAGGAGATCGATATGACCAACGCCGCCCATCCGTTCGACGCGCTGATGGACATCACCGCCCGCCCCGAGGTCGTGTTTGTGCGCGGCGCCGGCTCCTATCTGTGGGACGCCAACCGCAACCGCTATCTCGATTTCGTACAGGGCTGGGCGGTCAATCCGCTCGGTCATTCGCCGGTCATCGTGGCCGACGCGCTGGCGGCGCAGGCCCGGCGGCTGCTGACGCCGAGCCCGGCGTTCTACAACGAGCAGAGCCTGAAGCTGGCCAAAGCGCTGGTCGACAACAGCTGCTTCGATCAGGTGTTCTTCGCCAATTCCGGCGCGGAGGCCAATGAAGGCGCGATCAAGCTGGCGCGGAAATTCGGCGCCAAGTACAAGAATGGCGCGCACGAGATCATCACCTTCGAGGGCGGCTTCCACGGCCGCACGCTCGCGA
Organism: Bradyrhizobium sp. INPA03-11B; assembly: GCF_040446015.1. Taxonomy (NCBI): domain Bacteria; kingdom Pseudomonadati; phylum Pseudomonadota; class Alphaproteobacteria; order Hyphomicrobiales; family Nitrobacteraceae; genus Bradyrhizobium; species Bradyrhizobium sp. INPA03-11B. The sequence goes on along the minus strand of NZ_JASGSR010000038.1, from coordinate 43,003 downwards.
CCATGTCGGCCTCGGGCAAGAAGGCATTCGAGCCGCTGTTCGAGCCGAAGGTGTCGGGTTTCCGCAAGGCCAGGCTGAACGACATCGAGTCGGTGCGGCAGCTGATCAATTCGTCGACGGTCGCGGTCATGCTGGAGCCGATCCAGGGTGAGGCCGGCGTCTGGCCTGCGACCGACGCATTCCTCAGGGAGTTGCGGGCGCTGACCCAGCAGCGCGGCCTGCTGCTGATTGTCGACGAGATCCAGACCGGCATGGGCCGGACCGGAAAATTGTTCGGCTATGAGCATGCCGGGATCGAGCCCGACATCATGACGCTCGGCAAGGGCATCGGCGGCGGCGTGCCGCTCGCAGCGCTGCTCGCGACCGAGCATGCCTCGTGCTTCGATCACGGCGATCAGGGCGGCACCTTCAACGGCAATCCGCTGATGTGCGCCGCCGGCCTTGTCGTGCTCGATCAGATCGGCAAGCCCGATTTCCTGAAATCGGTTGTCGATGCCGGGCTGCTGCTCGAACGTGAATTGCAGCGGCTGTCGGCGCGGCACGGGCTCGGCGAGATCAGGGGCCGCGGCCTCCTGCTCGCGCTCGATCTCAAGATGCCGATCGGTGCGGCCGTCGTCGCCGAGGCGTTCGCGGCCGGCGTGCTGGTCAACTCGCCGCAGCCGGACACGCTGCGCTTCATGCCGGCGCTCAACGTCACGCGGGAGGAGATCTCCTTGATGATTGATTGTCTGGATACGGTGCTGACGAAAGTCGGTGCAGCAAGGCGGGTGGCGTAACTATCCACTCGGTCATTCCGGGGCGATGCGCAGCATCGAACCCGGAATCTCGAGGTTCCGGGTTCATCGCTAACGCGATGCCCCGGAACGACGACAAACTTTTACGGCCTGAGAATCGCCGCGCCCGTGGTCGCCCGGCTCTCCAGGTCGATATGCGCCTTCGCCGCATCCTTCAGCGCATAGGCGTGGTTGATCGGCACGTGCAGCTTGCCGTTGATCACGGCGGCGAACAGCGTGTCGGCGCCTTCGAGCAGCTCCTTGCGGGTGCCGACATAGTCGTTGAGCTTGGGCCGCGTCGCAAACAGCGAACCGTGGTTGTTGAGCTCGGCGAGCGGGAACGGCGGTACCGGACCCGACGCGTTGCCGAACGAGACGAACAGGCCGCGTGGCCGCAGGCAGGACAGCGATCCAGGGAATGTGGTCTTGCCGACGCCGTCATAGACCACGTCGCAGAGCTCGCCGCGGCTGATCTGCTTGACGCGTTCGACGAAGTTCTCCTCGTTGTAGAGGATGACGTGGTCGCAGCCATTGGCGAGTGCGAGATCGGCCTTCGCCTTCGAGCCGACGGTGCCGATGACATGCGCGCCGAGCGCCCGCGCCCACTGGCAGGCGAGCAGCCCGATGCCGCCGGCCGCGGCGTGGATCAGCACGCGATGGCCCTGCTCGACCTTGAAGGTCTTGTGCAGGAGGTACCAGACCGTGAGCCCCTTGAGCATCAGCACGGCGCCCTGCTCGTAGGTGATGTGGTCGGGCAGCTTGACCAGCTTGTCGGCCGGGATGACGCGCTCGGAGGCGTAGCCGCCGAGGTTGTAGTAATAGGCGACGCGATCGCCGGGATGGAAATTGGTTACCCCGGGCCCCACGGCCAGGACCTCGCCTGCGGCCTCGTTGCCGGCGATGAACGGCAGGCCGGGCGCCTTGTAGAGACCGGTGCGGAAATAGACGTCGATGAAGTTCAGGCCGACCGCATGCTGGCGGATCCGGACCTCGCCGTTCCCCGGCGGGCCGACCTCGACGTCCTCATAGGTCAGGACTTCCGGGCCCCCAACCTTGTGCACGCGCACAGCCTTGGTCATGTCGTCGCTCCCCTCAGAAAACTCACGTCAAGCGAGCGAATGCCATCGGGCCCGCCTTGTCAACCAAGCAGGCCGGAACCGGCCTAGCTTGCGACCTTCTTGCGGTTGCGCTTGGCCATGACGTTGAACGCCTCGACCGCCGCCGAGAACGCGATCGCGAAATAGATGTAGCCGCGCGGGATGTGGAATTTGAAGCCGTCGGCCACCAGCGCCACGCCGATCAGCACCAGGAAGGCCAGCGCCAGCATCTTGGTGGTCGGATGCTCCGCGACGAACCGCGCCACCGGTCCGGACGAGAGGTACATGATCGCACAGGCGATCACGACCGCCGCGATCATGATCTCGATGTCCTGCGCCATGCCGATCGCGGTGATGATCGAATCCAGCGAGAACACCAGGTCGATGACGATGATCTGCACGATCACCCAGAAGAACGCACTGGCGCTCGGCTTATCGTCGGCCTCCGCCTCGCGCGCCTCGACCTCGCCGTGAATCTCGTGGGTTGCCTTGGCAATCAGGAACAGGCCGCCGCCGATCAGGATGATGTCGCGCCAGGACAGTGAGATGTCCTGCACTGATACCACCGGCTGCGTCAGCCCGATCAGCCAGACCAGGACGCTGAGCAGGATGATGCGGAACACCAGCGCCAGCAGCAGGCCGATCTGCCGCGCGCGTTTGGCCTGCGCCGGTGGAATCCGCGACACGATCACCGAGAGGAAGATCACGTTGTCGATGCCGAGCACGATCTCGAGCGCAGTCAGGGTCAACAGCGCAGCCCAGGCTTCCGGGCTGGTGATCAATTGCATCATGCTCTGAAGGCTTTCATCCGGCGGATCACGGTGTCGCTGCCGACGATGTAGACGGCGATGGCGCAGAGACCGAAGGTGATCGAGGGGCCGACCACGAAATCGTTGGCGAGGGTGTAGGCGCCGAGCAGCGCCCAAGCGGCGAGCAGCCACAGCGTCAGCCAACGCAGCCGCACCACCCGGAACGGATGCAGCACGTGGAACGGCGCGAAGGTCAGCACGATCAGGAGCGCGACCACGATGGTCGACAGCACCGGCGGCAGATGCAGCAGGAACAGATAGAACGCCGCCGCATTCCACAGCGCCGGGAAACCGCGGAAATGGTTGTCGTCGGCCTTCATGCGGCGGTCGGCGAAATACAGCGCGCTGGAGACCACGATACCGATGCCGAGGATCGGCGCGGCCAGCGGCAGCAGCATGCCGCTCGCGGTGATGGCATAGGCCGGCACGAACACATAGGTGACGAAATCAACCACCAGGTCGAGCACCTCGCCCGACCAGTTCGGCTGCAGCCGCACCACGTCGAGCCGACGCGCCAGCGGGCCGTCGATCCCGTCGATGATCAGCGCCACCCCGAGCCAGGCGAACATGTTGGCCCAGTGCTCGCGCACCGCCTCCAGCATCGCCAGCAGCGCGACCCCGGCGCCCAGTGCCGTGAAAATGTGAACGGAGAATGCGGCGGTCCGCATCCGCTCTCGTAACGCATCGGGCTGGCTCGAGTGCTCCATCGGCCGAAGTGCTATCAGGAATCGGGCCGCTTTGCATATGCGGTCTTGCGGCGTTCCGCCGCGCAAAGCGTTGGAAACTCTTGGTGGTTACCGACGACTTGAAAATTGGGCCAAGCATGTCAAATGTCCTGATATGACCGACAGCTCGCAGGATTATGACGTTATCGTAATAGGCGGCGGCCCGGCCGGATTGACGGCTGCGATTGCGCTGGCCGACGCCGGCGCGCGGACCGCGCTGCTGGCGCGCTGCCAGCCGTATGCCGACAACCGGACCACGGCGCTGCTCGGCGCCTCGACCGAGATCCTGGAGCGGCTCGACGTCTGGCGGCGCTGTAGCGACAAAGCGGCGGCGCTCAAGACCATGCGCCTGGTCGACGACACCGGTCGCCTGATCCGCGCGCCGGAGGTGCGGTTCTCCTCCGACGAGATCGGCCGCGAGCAGTTCGGCTTCAACATCGACAATCGCTCCCTGGTCGCAGCGCTCGAGGACCGTGCCGCCGAGATGGCCGCGCTGACCCGGTTCGACGACGAGGCCGCCTCGGTGCAGCCGGATGATGCCGGGGTCACCGTGGCGACGCGGCAGGGCCAGTCGCTCCGGGCACGGCTCGTGGTCGGCGCCGACGGACGCAATTCATTGTCGCGCGCGGCCGCCGGCATCGAGGTGACGAGCCGCGCGCTCGGGCAATCCGCCCTCACCTTCAACATCACCCATACCAGGCCGCACCAGAACATCTCGACCGAGTTTCATACCGAGCATGGCCCCTGCGTGTTCGTGCCGCTCGCCGGCAACCGCAGCAGCGTGGTCTGGGTCTCGGCGCCCAAGGAGGCCGAGCGGCTGATGGCGCTCGGCGACGCTGAACTATCTGACGCGGCGGAGCGCCAGTCGCATTCGATTCTCGGCCGCGTCGAGGTCCAGGGCGGCCGTCACGTATTTCCGCTCGCGATCGAGCGGCCCCGGCAATTCGCCAGGGACCGGATCGCGCTGGTCGGGGAATCCGCCCATGTGCTGCCGCCGATCGGCGCGCAGGGCCTCAACATGGGGCTGCGCGATGCCGCCGATATCGCCGAGATCACGGGCCAGGCGATCGGCCGCGGCGAGGATCCCGGCGCGCCAAACGTGCTGGCGCGCTACCAGGCGGCGCGGCGCCCCGATGTCGCCAGCCGGACCTGGGCGATCGACATCGCCAACCGCTCGCTGCTGAGCGATTTCCTCGGCGTGCAGACCGCGCGCGCCGCCGGCCTGCATTTGCTCGGCGCCTTCGGCCCGCTGCGGCGGCTTGCGATGCGCGAAGGCCTCGCGCCGTCATGGCGGCGGTGAGAACGGCGTACGTTACGGAAACACCAGCCGTCCGCTCTGGATGAACCACATCACGCTGGTCAGAGTGACCACCGAGGCGAAGGTGCCGATCAGCACGGCGACCGACGCCGGCTCGATCCAGGTCTCGTTCTGCCGCGCGATCACGAACACGTTGAGCGCCGGCGGCAACGAGGCCATCAGCACTGCGGTCGCCGCCCAGGGCTGCGCGAACGGGCCGAACAGCAGCATCAGTCCGAATGCCAGCAGCGGATGGATCAGGAGCTTGATCGCAACCACACAGGGCACCTCCCACGGCACCGGCTCGAACGGACGCAGCGCCACGGTGACGCCGAGCGCGAACAGCGCCATGGGTGCTGCGGCGTTTTGCAGGAACTGGATGGTGCGGTCGAGCGCGACCGGAATCGGGATGTGAAACGCGGCGACCAGCGCGCCGAACACCGCCGACATGATCAGCGGGTTCTGCACGATCTGCCGCAGCACCACGCCGAGCGCGTGCAGCAGCGAGGGATGGTCGCGATCGGTGAGCTCGATCAGGAGCGGCACGATCGAGAACAGGAAAATGCTGTCGCAGCAGAAGATCAGCGCGGTCGGCGCCGCAGCTTTGGCGCCGAGCACGGCGAGCGCAAGGCCGGGGCCCATATAGCCGATGTTGCCGTAGGCACCCGACAGGCCCGCGAGCGTCGCCTCGCGCAGCGAGAGGCGGCCCATCAGCTTGCCCGCGACCATCGCCAGAAAGAACGCGATCACGGTTCCGAGCGTGGTCGCGATCAGGAATGGCGGGTTGTTCAGCTCCGCAAACGGCGTCTTGGACATGATCCCGAACAGCAGCGCCGGCAACGAAACGTAAAGCAGGAAGAAATTCATCCAGGCGAGCCCGCTCTCGGGCAAACCCTTGGCTTTTCCGCACGCATAACCGATGAAGATCAAGCCGAAATACGGCAACGCCAGATTGAGGATATCGATCATTCTGAATGTAGTTTCTCGGCCGGATTTCGGGGCGTTTTTGCAGGTCTGGAATCGGTAAACCGGGGGTTAATTCGAAGCTTAGCCCCTAGCATCGGCCACAATGTTGGTCTATCGACGAACCATGATCAAAGCGCGCACCGCCAAGTTTCAGATCGGGCAGATCGTCCGTCACCGGGTGTTCTCGTTCCGGGGCGTGATTTTTGATATCGACCCGGAGTTCAACAACACCGAGGAATGGTGGCTGTCGATCCCCGAGGACATGCGGCCGCACAAGGACCAGCCGTTCTATCACCTGCTCGCGGAAAACTCGGAGACCGAGTACGTCGCCTATGTCTCAGAGCAGAACCTGTTGCCCGACGATTCCGGCGAACCGATCCGGCATTCGCAGGTCGCGGAGATCTTCATCAAGGACAAGTCGGGCGGCTACCGTCCGCGCAATCCGTCGCTGAACTGACATTTCGCGGGCCGCTCACACGCCCTCGCGCCTGGCCAACACCACCGCAATCGCCCAGACCGCAAAGCCCGCGAGCGCCAGTCCGGCGCCGACGAGGCCGGTCGACGTCCAGCCATAGCCGGCCGCAACCGCCATGCCGCCGAGCCACGGCCCCAGCGCATTGGCGACGTTGAAGGCGGAATGGTTGAGCGCTGCAGCCAGGCTCTGCGCCTCGCCCGCGACGTCCATCAGGCGGGTCTGCAGCACGGTGGCGAGCGCCCCACCGAGCCCGATCAGGAACACGTCGGCGCTCAGCGTCCAGAAATTCGTCGCCGCCAGCGGATACAGCGCCAGCGTCGCCGCCGACCATAGCAATAGCCCGCCCGCGGTCGCCATCAGCGCGCGGTCGGCAAAGCGCGGCACGATGATGTTACCGGCGGTGAGGCCGGCCCCGAACACGCATAGCGTGACCGGCACCAGCGCCGGCGAGGTGTGCGTCACCGCCAGCATCGTCGATGCGAGATAGGTGTAGACCGAGAACAGCCCGCCGAAGCCGATCGCACCGATCGCCAGCGTCAGCCAGACATGCTTGCGCCCGAGCGCCGACAGTTCACGCAGCGGGCTCGCATTGCTGTTGGCGACGTCGCGCGGCGCGAAGACCAGAACCAGGATGGCGGTGAGCAGCGCAAGGCCGGCAACGATCGCAAAAGCCCAGCGCCAGCCGATCGCCTGCCCCACCCCGTTGGCGAGCGGCACGCCGATCGTCGTCGCGATGGTGAGGCCGAGAATCACGCGGCCGACCGCCGCCGTGCGTTTATCCATCGGCACCAGCGAGGCCGCGACCAGCATGGCGATGCCGAAATAGGCGCCGTGCGGCAGTCCGGCGAGGAAGCGCAGCACCAGCATGGTGTGGTAGTCGGGTGCGAGCCCCGAGAGGCCGTTCATCAGCGCGAAGAAGCCCATCAGCGCGATCAGCAGATTCCGCCGCGTCATGCGCGCCGACAGTACGGCGATGACAGGCGCACCGACCACGACGCCGAGCGCGTAGGCGCTGATCGCGTGGCCCGCCTGTGGCTCGCTGACATGCAGGTCGTGGGCGAAGAACGGCAGCAGGCTCATGGTCGCGAATTCGGCGATGCCGATCGCAAAGCCGCCCATTGCCAGCGCGAGATGGACGATGCCCGGATGAAAGGCGCCGGGGACGTTGTCCTGGTTGAGGCGACCATCGGCGTCGACCGCGGGGCGGCCGGTCGGCTGCTGCAAATCCTCGTTGTTGGTCCGGGGGAGCGGTTCCCGCCGCTGCGTGTTGACTTGCTGCGACATTCGGCGACTTCCATGACAGCGAACGGCGGCCAGGGTTCGCGGGAGAACCACGCGCGCATTTGCGCATCGAAGGCGCGCACTTCGCGCTTTCGTCTGGCCTCCCGGTTCGGATTTATGATTGTGCTTCGGCGCCGGACTTTATCCGGACAAGGAAGCGACGATGCGGCTTGGTGCGATCGATGTGCCCTGACAAACCATCGCACACGATGTGCGCGATCACCAGCGCGGCTGGCTGCCACCAGCCAGTCCGTATCGCATGACGAAAAAGGCGCCCTTTCGGGCGCCCCTTTGATTTGCGATGATCTCGCGATGTCGTGAAAGCTTGATCGAAAGTTTACTTGGCTGCCGGGTTGGCCGGAGCCGGCGTCGCGCCAGCAGCGCCCGCGCCTTCCAGCTTCTTGCGCTGCTCTTCGGCGCGCTTCTGCAACTCTTCCTGCAGCTTCTTCGAGTTTTCCTCGAACACCTTCGGATCGGTCGGCGGGCCGTCGAAGGCCTTGGCGAATTCGGTGTTGAGCGGCAGCGGCAGCGTCAGCGGCGCGCCGTTCGAATTGATCGCCTGAACAACGAGGTTCTGGCCCTTCTTCATGTTGGCGATCAGCTCGGGGGTTGCTTCATAGTCGGACATGCAGCCGTTCTGGAAGCAGATCACGTACGGCGCCTGCTGCGGCGGGTTGCCGTCGACGATGATGCGGGTGCCGTGCACGAGCTGCATGCCGAGCGGCAGCGTGACGCGCAGGATCTTCTTCGGCTCGCCTTCCGGCTCGATGATCACGGCGGCGATGACGGGCTGGCCGGACTCGATGCGGCCGTCCTTGCCGGTGAAGCAAACCTGCTTGGCGTTGGCTTCCTGGCCCTTCAGGCAGAACTTGGTCCAGGGGGCGTAGATGAGCTGGATCTGCTGATCCTGGGGCGGCTGCTGGGCGGCCGCAGCGGGCGGCGCACCGGCGGCCGGTGCTTGGGCAGCTGGCGCCTGGGCCGGAGCCGGCGCTGCCTTCGGAGCTGCCTTGGGTGCCGCCTTGGGCGCAGCCTTCGGTGCCGCAGGCGCCGGCGCTGCCGGCTGCTGGGCCTGAGCGGCAGGAACCAGGAGCGCTGCAGAGAATGCCGTCGCCGCCATCAGGGCAACAATTCGCCCATGCGGCCGGACCGGGGCGGCCAAGATACGGAAATTCATTGCGGAAAACCCTTTCTGAACGGCAGCGCCCGAAACCGCTGCAGGCGCCGACACATAGCCGTTTGGGCGGCTGTCTCCTAGTCAATTGAGGCGGATACGTGACAGGCGTTCCCGCCTTCGAATTGCACGCCTTCAATACAGCGGCGCGCGGAAAGATCAATGCCGACAAGCGCATTTGCGCCTATGTGACGACGAGTTTCGGCGGCCTGTGATAAACCTCCGCCGTGACGTTTCGCGAATCAAATCCGGCGCCTCACGTACCTGTTCCCGGGCACGGTTGGCGCGCCGCATTGGCCGGCATCTGGCTCGCCTTGGTATTCGTCCCGGCACTGCTGGCGGGCGGACCTGCCCCGGCGGTTGCCGCTGAGAGCCACGCGATCGCGATGCATGGCGCGCCCGCGCTGCCGGCCGATTTCACCCATTTGCGCTATGTCAATCCGGACGCCCCCAAGGGCGGCCGCCTGGTGCTGAGCCCACGGGAAGGTACCTTCGACAGCCTCAACCCCTTGATTGTCCGCGGCCTCGCCGTGCAGCAGCTGAGGGGCTACGCCTATGAGCGCGGCTACGTGTACGAAAGTCTGTTGGTGCGGAACAATGACGAGCCCTTCACGCTCTATGGCCTGCTCGCCCGCAGCGTCGAGACCGACGACGCCAGAAGTTATGTGACATTCCATATCGACCCCCGGGCGCGCTTCTCCGACGGGCACGAGGTCACGGCCGACGACGTAGTGTTCTCGCTCGAATTGCTGCGCGATCACGGCCGTCCGCTGCATCACCAGTATTATTCGAAAGTCGCAACGACCGAGGTGCTCGACCCGCTGACGGTGCGGTTCGATTTTGGCGGCGTCGCGGATCGCGAGTTGCCGATGATCCTCGGCCTGATGCCGATCCTGCCGCGCCACGCCACCGACGTCGCCAGATTCGAGGAGACCACATTGGCGCCGCCGATTGGCTCCGGCCCGTATCGCGTCACGGCGGTCAAGCCCGGCACCAGCGTGACCTTCACCCGCAATCCCGATTACTGGGGACGTGACCTGCCGGTGAACCGCGGCTTCTGGAATTTTGACGAGATCAGGCTCGACTACTACCGCGACGCCAACGGCCAGTTCGAGGCGTTCAAGCGCGGCCTCTATGACTTCAGGACCGAACCCGAACCGCTGCGCTGGCACGATGGCTACGATTTCCCCGCAGCAAGAAGCGGCGAGGCAATCCGCGAGGCCATCAAGATCGGCACGCCGCAGCCCTCTGAATTCCTGGTGTTCAACACCAGGCGGCCGAAATTTGCCGACGTCAGGGTGCGGCAGGCCCTGCTGATGCTGTTCGATTTCGAATGGATCAACCGCAATTACTATTTCGGGCTCTATTCGCGCGCGGGCGGCTATTTCGCCGGATCGGACTTGTCCGCCTATGGCCGCCCGGCCGACGATCGCGAGCGCGAACTGCTGAAGCCCTACCTGCCGCATATCCCGCCCGACATCCTCGAGGGTCGCTATCGCCTCCCCGTCACCGACGGGTCAGGCCGCGACCGCACCATCCTTCGCGACGCGCTCGCGCTGCTGTCGGAGGCGGGCTACGCGCTCGACGGCACTGTGCTGAAGCAGCGCTCGACCGGGACGCCGCTCCGGATCGAGATCCTGGTGACGGCACGCGAGCATGAGCGGATCGCCCTCGCCTACCAGCGCGACCTGAAGCGCGCCGGCATCGACGCCGCGGTGCGGGTGGTCGATGCGGTGCAGTTCGAGCAGCGCCGGGTCGCCTATGACTATGACATGATCCCCATTCGCTGGGACCAGTCGCTGTCGCCGGGCAACGAGCAGTGGTTCTACTGGGGCAGCCAGGCGGCCGACGTGCCGGGCACCCGCAACTACATGGGCGCCAAGGATCCGGCCATCGACGCCACGATTGCCGCGCTGCTGGCGGCGCGCCAGCGGCCGGCCTTTGTCTCGGCGGTGCGGGCGCTGGACCGGGCCCTGACCTCGGGCTTCTACGCTATCCCCCTATTTAACTTGGGAGAGCAATGGATCGCGCGGTGGAATCGGATAGAACGGCCTTCGACCACGGCGTTGACGGGCTACCTGCCGGAGACTTGGTGGCAGAAGCCCGGCGCGCAATCAAAGTGATCTGCCAAGTGAACTGCCAGTGATGCGGACCGGCGCGCATGACCGGGTCCGATCGAAGCGATGCAACCGACGTTGAACCTGTGAACCAGTCGATCACCTCGCCCACGCTCGATACGCTGTTCAAGCGCACCCTGGCGCGGCAACCCGAGGCGCTGGCGCTGGTCGACCCGCTCAACAAGCAGCGCATCACCGGTCAGACCCGCAAGCGCCTGACCTATGCGCAGGCCGACCGCGCGATCTCGGCAATCGCGGCCCATTTCGTCGAGATCGGATTGCCGGCCAATACGGTGATCGCGGTTCAGCTGCCCTCAACGATCGAGTTCGCGCTGACGGTGCTCGCCGCGCATCGGGTCGGCCTCGTCGTCGTGCCGCTGCCGCTGCTGTGGCGGCAGGCCGAGCTGACGTCCGTCCTCAACCGCACCGCGGCGCGGGCGATCGTCACTTGCAGCAAGATCGACGGCGTCTCCTACGCCGACATCGCCATGAACGCCGCGGCGGAAGCCTTCTCGATCCGCCATGTCTGCGGCTTCGGCGCCGATCTGCCCGAAGGCATGTCGTCGCTCGACGAGGCGATCCTGCAGGACTCCCGGACCACGCGCCGCATGATCGAGGACGGCCGCAAGCCGGCGCTGATCTCCTTCGACGTCACCAGCGACGGCTTCCGTCCGGTGCCGCGCGCGCATTTCGGCCTGATCGCCGGCGGGCTCGCGATGTCGCTGGAGAGCGACCTGCCGCAAGGCGCGACCATCATGTCGGCGTTCGCACCGATGTCGTTTGCCGGCATCTGCGCGTCGCTGGTGACCTGGTTGCTGTCGGGCGGAACGCTCGTCATGCATCACCCGTTCGACGAGGAGACCTTCGCAGCCCAGTTCAACGATCACGCCTGCGATACGTTGATCGCGCCGGCGCAGCTCGCACTGCGGCTCGACGAGCAAGGCCTCTCGGAGCGGCTGCCCACCCTGCGCGACGTGATCGGCCTCTGGCGGACGCCGGAGCAGGTTGCCTCCAGTGCGCACTGGACCTCGCGGCGGGTGACCATGACGGACGTCTATCTGTTCGGCGAGGCCGGGCTGTTCGGCGCCCGCCGCACTGCCGAGGACGGATCGCCGGCCCCGATCAAGCCCGGCCCGCACAGCGCGCCGCGCGAAGCTCCCGGCGCATCGATCGCCGGCGAGATCCTGCTGACCCCGAAGGGCACGCTCGGCCTGCGCGGGCCGATGGTGCCGGTCGCGGCCTACGCGCCGCCGCCACCTCCGGGCGACAGCCTGATCGCGCCGCCGCCGCGCGACTACGTCGACACCGAATACGCCGCCCGGCTCGACCGCGTGACCGGCGCCGTCAACATCACCGCACCGCCGTCGGGGGTCATGACGGTCGGCGGCTACCGCTTCCTTGCCCAGGAGTTGCAGGAATGGTCGCGCCGGCTCGGCCAGGGCGCGCTGTTGACGGCATTGCCGGACCGCCTCAGCGGCCATCGGCTCGCCGGACGGGCGCAGGACAATGCGCGGGCCCGCGACGCCCTGACAGAACTTGGGCTTAACCCGTTGATGGTCGAGGCTTTTCGCGACCGTAACGGCACCGGAACGCCGTAAAATCTTATCATTGTGTTAGTCTTAGCATTGTGTTGACGCCGCATTAAGCCATGCCAACTAGCATCGCAGCCGTTGCTGTTCTTAAGCATTGGTTTCGAGCGTTCGAATGTCTCAACAAGGTCCGGTCCTCATCGTCTCGGCGTCGGCAAAGCCGCCGTTTGCCGCGGTCCTCGATGAGACCAACCTGTTTCCGGTCGTCGTCACCGACTGGAACGAGGTCGGGCGCGCCATCGAGCAGGTCAAGCCGGCGGCGATCATTGCGGCCGCCGAGGGCGTCGACTTCGTCACCCTGTCGGGCCTGGCCAAGCGCGCCGCGGCCCGCGCGCCCTATCTGCCGCTGATCGCGGTCGATCCTGCGACCACCCTGCCCGACACCGTGATCGCGTTCTTCCAGCACAAGGGCATGCCGGATCGCCTGATCGGCCGGCTCAACGCGTCCTTACGCGTTCGCGCGCTGCATGCGACCGTGATGCGCCGCCTGGTGCCTCCGGCGCCGATCGCAATGTCCGATATCGATCCGGTCGGAGAGGCCACGGCACTGCTGATCGGCCGTGGCGGCGCCTACCCGGCGCTGTCGGTCGCGCTCGGCGAGCGCGCCGGCGTGGTCGGCGCGCTCAGCATCGAGGCGGCCGCCAAGCATCTCTCCAACCGTGACATCGACGGCATCGTGCTGGCCGAGGGATTCACGCCGCGCGTGATGGATGCGTTCCTGACGGTGCTGACCGAGGATGTTCGCTTCCGTCCGTTGCCCGTGATCGTCGCATCCGGCGATTTGGCGCCGCGCTACGAGCTGCCCAACCTCGAGATCGTCACCGCCGGGCCGACCCGTGTTGCCGACATGGCATTGCCGATGATCCGGCAGCATGCCTTCGAGGCGCGGCTCGGGCGCATGCTCAAGGCGATCGACGCCAAGGGCTTGATCGATCCCCGCACCGGCCTGCTCACCAAGGCCGCGTTCGAACGCGACTTCGCGACCGCCGTCTACCACACCGCCGAGCGCGGCGGCGCGCTCTCGGTGGCGCGCTTCACCTTCGACAACGCGCAACCGCGTGCGCAATTCGACGGCGCGCGGATCATCAGCCGGCTGATGCGCCAGGCCGATTTCGGCGCCGTTTATGACGACCGCTCGCTGGTCGTGGCGTTCGCCGGCACCGACCTGCGCAACGCGCAGGCGATCACGCGGCGATTGTCGAGCGTGATGCGCCACACCCAGAACGGCCGCCGCGACGTCAGGGCCGAGCCGACAGTCAGCGTCGCAACGCTGCTCCCCAGTGATTCCGCGATGTCCCTGCTGGGACGGCTGTTCGCGGCAACGGAGCGCGCGGCGTCGTAACAAGCAATGTGCCGCCTTATAAGGTCGCAAATCTTTCGAGTATCGTCAGAAAATCACCGGGGAATCAGTGACGGCGGCTTTGCGGGTGCCCGGGTGAACACTGGTCGTAGCCCAGCATCGGAAGCAAACGGACTTGGATAGACGTTCCGCGGGTCACAGAGCTGGCAACCGTTTGGCCCCCAGGGCTGCGTGGCCGCCGCACCGCACAGCGGCAGCGCCATGCGGGCCGCGACAGCTGGCGGAACAGCCTGTTGACCGCCCTCGCAATAGTATGCAACCGCAGTCTTGCTCGCCGATAGTGCAAGCAACGCTGCGACGAACAGAGTTCTCATGCTCGCCTCCAAGCTCTTCGGACCCGATCAGCAGAAAAGCAATTTGAGAATAGTTCAGGCCCGCGCAGCCGTATAGTCGCTCGTCGAGCCCGCCGGTGCGCCTCCCACTCGCAGACCCTGACCCCGTCCGGCCACACGGAATAGACGCACCGCCGCCTGCGGCTCACTGGCCGGCACGCGGCGATTGGCGAGCGTGATGCGCAGCACCCGGAACCGCCGCCGCGACATGCGCGCGGAGCCCGCCGTTAGCGTCGCAATGCTCATGCCTGGTGACTCCGCTCAGTCGCTGCTGGCACGTTTGTTCGGGACGCCGGAGCGCGCGGCGTCGTAACGTCGAGATCGCGCCACACCGTCATTGCGAGCGAAGCGAAGCAATCCATCTCTGCGCGCTCGCGGAAGGATAGATTGCTTCGTCGCTGCGCTCCTCGCAATGACGCGGAGAGGCCTATGGCCTCACACGGCCTGCTTGCTCTCCGCGAGACCGGCGAGTTGGTGCAGGCTCTCGGTGGTGCCGGCCGTCGGGAAATGGCCACGGTTGCAATCCCGGTCACTGCGCGTTGCGCCCCGAGTACCCACTTCTCAGCACCAGGCCCATCTGCAGCCGACGAAGCGGTAGTAGTAGATTCTGCGCACGTGATGGCCGCCGGACGAGCGTCGCGGCCCGCTCGCATTCAGCTGCTTTGGCACGTTTGGGTCCTGGCTGCCCGGATCGACCTGGACAGCCCTGCGCCGCAGCTCGGCGGCTTTGGCAGCATCCGGCGCGCCGAGTAATCCCCGCTCCTGGATGACGGCAAGGTATTTGAGAGAAAATCCGTCGTTGAGATCGGCCGCCTGCTGAAAATATTGCGCGGCCGTAGCGTAGTCGCGCGGCGTTCCCTTGCCGTAGAAGTACATCAAGCCGGTCTGGGCGAGGGCGAAAGGATTACCCGCCTCGATTGCCTTCTGATAAAGCTCGAGTGCTCTCGCCTCGTCTTTCTTGACGTAATTGCCATTGGAATACATCGCGCCGAGATTGCTGATCGCGCCCGGCTCTCCCGCTGCGGCCGCCTTGCTGAACAGCTCGAATGCCCGCGGCATGTCTTTGACGACCCCGCGCCCCGTCGCAAAATAGACCCCGAGCTTGCCTTGCGCCGGTGCGTAACCGGCATCGGCAGCTTTGGTCAGATAGCGTTGCGCCGCCAGGTAATTTTTCGTTCCGCCATAGGCGAGGCCGAGCAGGAAGTCGAGGCGTGGCTGATCGGGATTGGCGCGCACCGCCGCCTCACAGATCGGGACCGCGGCCGCAAAATCGTGCGTGTTGTCGATCTTCAGCTGTTCAGGACTGGCGAACGGCGGCGCAGGCGCGGCCGCGCGCTCGCATTCGCTGTCGGGGCCGCCGGCGCCACTCTGCGGCGTTGGGGATGTGACGCGATCCGCCGCAGCTGGTGGCGTCGCCTGCGGCGCAGCTGCGGCCACCTGTTCGACGCCGCCAGCTGCCGTTTGGGACGCAGCAGCCGGTTGCGTCGACGTCGAGGTCGGTGAGCCGCCGCCGACCTGGACCGGCGGAGCCGCCAGATAGACGTCGCCGACCAGCGAGGAACTGTCCCAGGGCGTCTGCTTCTGATCGGTTGCCGCGAGCACGTCGCCGCGAACCCTGGACAGCATCTGGCGCACTTCGATGCCGGGTGTCGCGATATGCTTCAGGAGTGCGGCGGTGAACGGCGAATTTCGCCCGGCACCGTCGAGCGCAACATTGTTCGGCTGCGTCGAATAGACGATCAGCGACCCCTGCCCGCTGGCGTCGACGCGGCCGAGCCCGCGACTGGGCGCCGCGCGGCTGCCGCGCGCGAGCTTCTCGAGAAAGGGATTGTTGCGGCAGGCATCGAGGATGATGATGTTGGCTCGCCCCGTTCCCTCCATCTCCTGCTGGATGTCGGTCAGGTTCACGGTGTTGAAGCGCACATCCCCCGGCGTTTCGATCTTCGCGTCGACCGGGACCAGATAGTTTTCACCGTTCATCTGCAGGCCGTGACCTGCGTAGAAGAACAACGCGACGTCGGCACCGCTCAGCCGCGAGGAAAAATCGCGCACCGCGTTGGCCATGGCCTCGCGGGTGCCGTCGCGCGCTTCGATCACGTTGAAGCCCATGCCGCGCAATGCGGTGGCGAGATCGGCTGCGTCATTGGCGGGATTGCCGAGGGCGGGAACGGTCCGATACTTGCTGTTGCCAAGCACCAGCGCCAGGCGCGTGCCAGCGAAGGCCTCGATCGGCAGAACGGTCAACGCAAGGCAAAGCCCGATGAAAAGCAACCGGCAATGGAGGTGATGCATGGTGCCTTGCTTACAGCCTGCGCGGCTGAACCCGATTTCAGCGGTAAAGCTTACCGGCAAAGCCTATGCCCGTCAAAATCCTCATCTGTGATGTTCGCACAGCCGCATCACTGTGTGCACCGACCTGCCCAACGCTGCGCGCGACGTCGTGAGCCTCGCGACCTCTCCACAACGTCATTGCGAGCGAAGCGAAGCAATCCATGCGTCCGCACGCGCTGTGATATGGATTATGGATTGCTTCGCTTCGCTCGCAATGACGCTGATGCTTCAGCCGAACCTCACGCCGCCTTCTTGCTCTCCGCGAGATTGGCGAGCTGTCGCAAAATCTCTGTCGTGCCGGCGAGCCGCTCTTCCGGCGTGTCCCAGTCCTGGAAGAACACCACCTTCATGTCCGGCCGCACCTTGGCGGCCTGGCCGTGCTGGCGGATGAACGTCACCAGCCGCTCCGGATGTGCAAAGCTGTTGTCGCGGAATGCGATCACGGCGCCCTTCGGACCGGCATCGACCTTGCCGACATTGGCCCGGCGGCAATAGGCCTTGATCGCCGCGACCTTGAACAGATAGCGCACCTCGTCCGGCAGCACGCCGAAGCGGTCGCGCATCTCGGCGGCGAAGGCGTCGATGTCCTCGTCGGTGTCGAGATCGGCGAGCCGGCGATAAAGCGACAACCGCACGCTGAGATCGTTGACGTAGTCCTCGGGGATCAACACCGGCATGCCGATCGTGATCTGCGGCGACCAGCGGTCGGCGGCAGGCTCGGCGACGCCGGCCTTGAGGTTGACGATCGCCTCCTCCAGCATCGACTGGTACAGCTCGAAGCCGACTTCCTTGATGTGGCCCGACTGCTCCTCGCCAAGCAGATTGCCGGCGCCGCGGATGTCGAGGTCGTGGGAGGCGAGCTGGAAGCCGGCCCCTAATGTCTCCAGCGACTGCAGCACCTTGAGCCGCCGCTCCGCCTGTGCCGTGATCTTCTGCTGCGCCGGCAGCGTGAACAGCGCATAGGCGCGCAGCTTCGAGCGGCCGACGCGGCCGCGCAGTTGGTAGAGCTGGGCGAGGCCGAACATGTCGGCGCGATGCACGATCAGCGTGTTGGCGTTCGGGATGTCGAGACCGGACTCGACGATCGTGGTCGACAGCAGGATGTCGTATTTGCCGTCGTAGAACGCGGACATGATGTCCTCGATCACGGTCGGCGGCATCTGGCCGTGGGCGACCGCGACCTTCATCTCCGGCACGTTCTTGTCGAGGAAATCCTTGACGCCGGCGAGGTCCTCGATCCGCGGCACCACATAGAACGCCTGGCCGCCGCGATAGCGCTCGCGCAGCAGGGCCTCGCGGATCATCAGGGGATCATGCGGCGCGACGAAGGTGCGCACCGCGAGGCGATCGACCGGCGGCGAGGCAATGATCGAGAGCTCGCGGACGCCGGTCAGCGCCAGTTGCAGCGTGCGAGGGATCGGGGTCGCCGACAACGTCAGCACGTGGACCTGGGCGCGCAGCTGCTTCAGCCGCTCCTTGTGGCTGACGCCGAAATGCTGCTCCTCGTCGACGATCAGCAGGCCGAGGTCCTTGAACTTGATCGCCTTGCCGAGCAGCGCATGGGTGCCCACCACGATGTCGACGTTGCCGTCGGCGAGCCCCTTCTTGGTCTGGCTCAACTCCTTGGTCGATACCAGCCGCGAAGCCTGCGCGACATTGACCGGAAAGCCCTTGAAGCGCTCGGTGAAGGTGCGCGAATGCTGACGCGCCAGCAGTGTGGTCGGCACCACGACGGCGACCTGCCGGCCCTCGAGCGCCACGGCGAACGCGGCGCGCAATGCCACCTCGGTCTTGCCGAAGCCGACGTCGCCGCAGATCAGCCGGTCCATCGGGCGGCCGATCTCGAGGTCCTTCAAGGTCGAATTGATCGCGCCCAGCTGGTCCTCGGTCTCGTCATAGGGGAAGCGCGCGCAGAACTCGTCATAGACGTGCGGCTGCAGCGGGAATTTCGGCGCCTCGTGCAGCTGCCGCTCGGCCGCGATCTTGATCAATTCGCCCGCGATCTCGCGGATGCGGTTCTTGAGCTTGGCCTTGCGGGCCTGCCAGCCGCCGCCGCCGAGACGGTCGAGTTCGACATTGGCGCTGTCGGAGCCATAGCGCGACAGCAGCTCGATGTTCTCGACCGGCAGGAACAGTTTTGTCTCCGCCGCGTAGTGCAGTTCGAGACAGTCATGCGGCGCGCCGGACACTTCCAGCGTTTGCAGCCCGACGAAGCGGCCGATGCCGTGTTCGACGTGAACGACGAGATCGCCGGTCGCAAGGCTCGTCACCTCGGAGATGAAATTGTCGAGCTTGCGGCTCGCCTTGCGCGGCCGCACCAGGCGGTCGCCGAGGATATCCTGCTCGCTGATGACGGCGAATTCGCTGGTCTCGAATCCGGACTCCATGCCGAGCACGGCCAGCATGGTCTCGTTGCGCGGCGTCGCCTGAACGATCCGCCAGGTGTTGACGCTGGTGGTGTTGAGCAGCTTGTGGTCGCGCAGCATCGCGCCCATGCGGTCGCGCGAGCCTTCGCTCCACAGCGCGACGATGACCTTCTTGCGCTGCGACTGCAGCGCGCCGATATGGCCGACCACGGCCTCGAACACGTTGACGTTGCTGTCGGCACGCTCCGGCGCGAAATTGCGGCCCTGCCGCGCGCCGGCGTCGAACACATCTGCGGTGCCTTCGGGCACCGCGAACGGCGTCAGCCGCGCCAGCGGCGCATCGCCAAGCAGTTTGGTCCATTCGGCTTCGGTCAGATACAGCTTGTCCGGCGGCAGCGGCTTGTAGATCGCGCCGCTGCCGGGATGTTCCAGCGCCTCGCGCCGCGCGTCGTAGTAGTCCGAAATCTGCGAGAAGCGTTCGCGGGCGGCGTCCTCGCCCTGCGGCTCGATCGCGATCGTCGCGCCGTCGAGATAGTCGAACAGCGTGTCCATCCGATCCTGGAACAGCGGCAGCCAGTGCTCCATGCCGGGATGGCGGCGTCCTTCCGAGACGGCTTCATAGAGCTGGTCGTCGCGTCCCGGCGCGCCGAACGCCGCGACATAGCCCATGCGGAAGCGGCGGATGGTTTCGGTGGTGAGCTGGAATTCGGAGACCGGCA
This sequence comes from Bradyrhizobium sp. INPA03-11B, assembly GCF_040446015.1. Classification (NCBI taxonomy): domain Bacteria; kingdom Pseudomonadati; phylum Pseudomonadota; class Alphaproteobacteria; order Hyphomicrobiales; family Nitrobacteraceae; genus Bradyrhizobium; species Bradyrhizobium sp. INPA03-11B. The sequence goes on along the minus strand of NZ_JASGSR010000038.1, from coordinate 23,595 downwards.
CCAGGTCGAGCCCGCGCATGTCCAGATGCGTGCGCTGCGTCTCGGCATCGAAGGTGCGAATCGACTCGAGGCTGTCGCCGAAGAAGTCGAAGCGCACCGGCTGGTCGAGGCCGGCCGGAAACAGATCGAGGATGCCGCCGCGCACCGCGTATTCGCCGGGTTCGCGCACCGTGGACGAGCGGGTGTAGCCATTGTGCTCGAGCCAGGCCACGACCGAGTCCATCGGCACGACGTTGCCGGGCGCGACCGACAGCGCCTGGGCTGCGACCTGATCGCGCGCCGGCACCCGCTGCACGGCGGCGTTCACGGTCGTGAGCACGATCAGCGGCTTGTCGCTACCGACCAGCCGCGACAGTTTTGCCAGCGCAGTCAGGCGCTGCGCCAGGATGCCGGAATGCGGCGAGACGCGGTCATAAGGCTGGCAGTCCCAGGCCGGAACCTGCATCACGGCGATATCGGGCGCGAAGAACTCCAGCGCGCGAGCGAGCTGCTGCATCCGCGCGCCGTCGCGGCAGACGACGGCGAGACTGACCGCGGGCCGCTTCGGCTGCGCGGCGATGGCGCGCGCCAGGTCGGAGATGACGAGCCCTTCGGCGCCCTCGGCGACATTGGCGATGGTCAGCACCCGGCCGGGCGCGAGCATCGCGGCCGGTGATTTCATCGGCTGCTTCATGCGCTGGGATCCGCGACCCGGAACGCCTTGATGCGGGCAAACAGCGCGGTCTGATGCTCGGCAGCCAAAACCTTGTCGCCGGTCAGCGCGGCGTAGAGATCCGGATCCGGCACCTCGATCAAATGCTCGAGCTCGCCGAGCTCCTGATCGGACAAGTCAGCGATCTCGGCATCGGCAAAGCGGCCGAGGATCAAGTCCATCTCCCGGGTGCCGCGGTGCCAGCAGCGAAACAAAAGCCGCTTGCGGCGGTCATCGAGCCCGCTGCTCGATCGTGTCGATCCCGTCATGTCCCAAAATCCATCAAACGCCAAAAGCCCGGACGTGCCGGGCGGGCTTGATATAGCGATGGCGGAGGCCGATGTCAGCCCTCATTCGCCGCCTTTTGCGGTTTCCTTGCGCGCATGACGTGAGTCGTGTGTAAAGGATGCCGATGCGCCCAGCCCTGCTCAATCCGCTGTTTGCCCAGGTCACGACGCTTTCGGGGGTCGGCCCGAAGCAGGACAAGCTGCTGCGCTATCTGCTCGACCGCAGCGAGACGCCGCGGCTGGTCGACCTGCTGCTGCATCTGCCGGCAAGCGTGATCGACCGCCGCGCGCGGCCGAAGATTCGCGACGCCGCGGTCGGAACCATGGTGACGCTGGAGGTCACCGTCGACCGTCATCGCCCGCCGCCGCCGCGCAATTCGCGCGCGCCCTACCTGGTCTATGCCAGCGACGACACCGGCGACGTGGTGCTGACCTTCTTCCGCGCCCAGCCCGGCTATGTCGAGAAGCTGCTGCCGGTCGGCGAGAAGCGCTACGTCTCCGGCACGCTGGCGATGTATGACGGCATCCCGCAGATCGTGCATCCCGATCGCGTCGTCGACGAGGCCGGCTTTGCAAAGCTCTCCGGCATCGACCCGGTCTATCCGCTGACCGAGGGGCTGCCGATCGGCTCGCTCCGCCGCGCCATCGCGCAGGCGCTGACCAAGCTGCCGGATCTGCCGGAATGGATCAGCCCCGAGGTGCTGCGCCGCTGCAACTTCCCGCCGATCCGGGAGGCGCTGACCCGCGTCCATGTTCCGGTCGAGCTGACCGACATTTTGCCCGATGGACCGTTCTGGTCGCGGCTTGCGTTCGACGAACTGCTCGCGGGCCAGCTCGCGCTCGCCCTGATCCGCGCCACGTTGCGCCGCCCCGCCGGCGTGCGCAATGCCGGCGACGGCCATCTGCGCAACAGGATCATCGATGCCCTGCCCTATGCGCTGACCAAGTCGCAGCGCGAGGCCGTCGCCGCGATCACGGAGGATTTGCGGCAGCCGGTGCGGATGCTGCGCCTCGTGCAAGGCGATGTCGGCTCCGGCAAGACCGTGGTGGCGCTGCTGGCGGCCGCCGCCGTCGCCGAAGCCGGCAAGCAGGCCGCGCTGATGGCGCCGACCGAGATCCTGGCGCGCCAGCACATCAAGACCATCGCGCCGCTCGCTGAGCGCGCCGGCATGCGGGTTGCGATCCTGACCGGCCGCGAGAAGGGCAAGGAGCGCCGCGAACTCCTGGCGCAGCTCGAGGCCGGCGAGATCGACCTTCTGGTCGGCACGCATGCGCTGATCCAGGACGACGTGATCTACAAGGCACTGGCGCTTGCCGTGGTCGACGAGCAGCATCGCTTCGGCGTGCGCGAGCGCCTCGCGCTGACCTCGAAGGGCGAGGCCGTCGACGTGCTGGTGCTGAGCGCAACGCCGATCCCGCGCACGCTGGTGCTGACCTATTTCGGCGACATGGACGTTTCGGAGCTGCGTGAGAAGCCCGCCGGCCGCCAGCCGATCGACACCCGCGCGGTGCCGATGAGCCGGATCGAGGACGTGATGGACGGCGTCGGCCGCGCGCTCAGCGCCGGCAAGCTGGTGTACTGGATCTGCCCACTTGTGGATGAGTCAGAGGCCGAGGGCACCGAGCATCTCACCAACGCCACCGAGCGCTTCGAGAGCTTGCAGCAGCGGTTCGGCGATCGTGTCGGAATGGTGCACGGCCAGATGAAGGGTACCGAGAAGGATCGCGTGATGGCGCAATTCGCCGCGCACGAGATCGGGCTCCTGGTCGCAACGACCGTCGTCGAGGTCGGCGTTGACGTACCGGCGGCGACCATCATGGTGATCGAGAACGCGGAGCGCTTTGGCCTCGCCCAACTGCATCAATTGCGCGGCCGCATCGGCCGCGGCTCGGAGGCCTCGACCTGCCTGTTGCTCTACAGGGAGCCGCTCGGCGAGATGTCGAAGGCGCGGCTGAAAGTGATCCGCGAGACCACGGACGGATTCCGGATCGCCGAGGAAGATCTGAAGCTGCGCGGCGAAGGCGATGTGCTCGGCATCCGCCAGAGCGGCCTGCCCGGCTACCGCATCGCCCGCTCCGAGGTGCACGGCCAGCTCATCACCCAGGCCCGCGACGAGGCGCTGCGGATCATGAAGGACAATCCGAGGCTGAACGGCGAGCGCGGCGAGGCCCTGCGCGTCCTGCTCTATCTCTACGAACGCGACGAAGCCGTGCCGCTGATCGGCGCGGGGTAGCTGGCTTCGTCTTCGTTGCAGCGGCGAGCTGCTTCCCCACCGTCATTGCGAGCGAAGCGAAGCAATCCATGGTCCGCCCGGTGACAGATGGATTGCTTCGTCGCTATCGCTCCTCGCAATGACGGTGTAGGGTACCTCACGGGAGAACGCTGTGAAGCAACCGTGCGTTTACATCGTTGCCAGCAAGCGTCACGGCACCATTTACACTGGCGTTACCGCCAATCCGCCGAAGCGTTCGTTTGAACATCGCGAGGGCTTGGTGAAGGGCTTCTCGGCGAAGTACGGCTGCAAGTTGCTGGTGTGGTACGAATTGCACGAAACGATGTACGACGCGATCACACGGGAAAAGCAGATCAAGTCCGGCAGCCGGGCAAAGAAGATCGCTCTCATCGAGGCGCAGAATCCGGCTTGGAACGACCTTTACGACACGCTGGTCTGACGCGGAGGGCACTTGCCCTCCCCACCGTCATTGCGAGCGCAGCGAAGCAATCCATCGCTCCGCATACGCGGAACCATGGATTGCTTCGTCGCTTAGCTCCTCGCAATGACGGGGTTGGAGTTGCAGCTAGCTGCCAGCAGTCTCGTCGCTATCCCCCGCAACAGGCACCAGCTCATGTCCCGCCGCCTGCCAGCCGCGGCAGCCGCCCTGGATCACGGAGACGTCGGCAAAGCCGATCTCGCGCAGCGCCTCTGCAGCGCGCTTGGCCTTGCCGCCACCGCCGCAGGTCAGGATGATCGGCTGCGCGCGATCGGAGAGCGCCGGATCGGACGCCGCGACATCCGCGATCTCCTCGTGGCTGATGTTGCGTGCGCCCGCGATGGTGCCGCGCTCGCGCAACTGCCAGGGCTCGCCGACATCGATCAGCGTCACGCCGCCTTGCTCCAGCTCGCGCCTGGCTTCGTCGGGCGACAGCAACCGCGCGCCCTCGCCCGATGGCTCGCGCGTCTCGCCGGAACCCATCAGCCCTCGACCTTGGCCGGCGCCGCCGGCTGCAACGAGGCCTGGTTGGCGATCCGCGCGGCGTTGGCCATACCGGCGAGCGCCGCGGCACGTTTCTGATCGCTGGTGCCGGGCTGCACCACGCCCGCCGACATGATCAGCGTCGCGGCATCCTCGGTGCTCATCTCGATCTCGATGATCTTGCTCTTCGGCACATAGAAGAAGAAGCCGGTGGTCGGGTTCGGCGCGCACGGCAGGAACACCGAAATATGCTCCTCGTCTCCGGGGAAGGCGGCGGCGAGCTCGGCGCTCGGCGCCTGCGAGATCAGCACGATCGACCACATCCCGGGCGATGGAAACTCGACCAGGCCGACACGGCGGAAGCTCGAGCCGTTGCCGGAGAACAGCGTCTCGAACACCTGCTTCAGGCCGCGATAGATCGCGCGCACCGCCGGAATCCGCCCGAGCAGCCGCTCGCCGAGATCGACCAGGGTTCGCCCGATCAGATTGGCAGTGAGGAAGCCGAGCAGCGTGAGCGCGATGACGGCGACGATCAGGCCGGAACCGGGCAGCCCGAACGGCAGGTAGGTCTCCGGCCGGTAGGCGGTGGGCACGAACGGGCGGACCAGATTGTCGACCCAGTTCACGAACCACCAGGTCAGGTACAGGGTGATCGCAACCGGCCCGGCAACCACCAGGCCGGTCAGGAAATAGTTCCGGAAACGCGCCATCAGCCCGCGGGGGTGGTCCGGATGCAATTCGCCAGACGGGTCAGGAGGCACTTGATCGGAGGTCATTGTGGTTCCAAGGTCGTCGAAGCGGCCGTACTCCACCAACCAGCTAAGCCATTCTGACGCACTTTTGAAGGGGCCGCGTGACCGCGCGGCTTGCGACTATTCGACCGTGACCGATTTGGCCAGATTCCGGGGCTGATCGACGTCGGTGCCCATCACCACGGCGGTATGATAGGCGAGCAGCTGCACCGGAACGGCATAGACCATCGGCGCGAAGGTTGCGCCCATGTCCGGCATCACGATCGTCACCAGCGATTGGATGGTCGCCTCCGCGGCGCCCTTGGCGTCGGTCATCAGGATGATTTTGCCGCCGCGGGCGGCGACCTCCTGCATGTTGGAGACGGTCTTCTCGAACACCTTGTCGAACGGCGCGATCACCACGACCGGCATGTGCTCGTCGATCAGCGCGATCGGCCCGTGCTTGAGCTCGCCGGCGGCGTAGCCCTCGGCGTGGATGTAGGAGATTTCCTTCAGCTTCAGCGCACCTTCCAGCGCCAGCGGATAGCTGGTGCCGCGGCCGAGATAGAGCACGTCGCGCGACTTCGAGATCTCGCGCGCCAGCTTCTCGATCTGCGGCTCTGACGTGAGCGCTTCCGACATCAGGCGCGGAATTTCGACCAGACCGTGCACAAGCTTGGCCTCGTCGGTATCGGACAGCTCGCCGCGCGCCTTGCCTGCGGCGACCGCGAGCGAGGCCAGCACCATCAGCTGGCAAGTGAACGCCTTGGTCGAGGCGACGCCGATTTCGGGACCGGCAAGCGTCTGCAGCACGGTCTCGCTCTCGCGCGCGATCGTCGAGGTCGGCACGTTGACGACCGACAGCGTGTGCGCGCCGTGCGCCTTGGCGTAGCGCAGCGCCGCCAGCGTGTCGGCGGTCTCGCCGGACTGCGAGATGAAGATCGCAAGGTCGCCCTTGCGCAGCGGGGCCTCGCGATAACGGAACTCGGAAGCGACATCGAGCTCGACCGGCAGCCGTGCCAGCCGCTCCAGCCAGTATTTCGCGACGAATCCGGCATAGCTCGCGGTGCCGCAGGCGGTGATCGAAACGCGCTGGATGTCGTTGAAGTCGAACGGCAGCTTGACCGGCATGGTGACGCGCTCGGCCGCCAGGTCGACGTAGCGGGCGAGCGTGTGCCCCACGACTTCGGGCTGCTCGTGGATCTCCTTGGCCATGAAGTGGCGATAATTCGCCTTGTCGACCAGCGCGGTCGCCGTCGTGTGCTTGATCGCCTCGCGATGGACGATGGCGTTGTCCTTATCGAAGATCGTGGCGCCCTTGCGGTTCAGCACCACCCAGTCGCCGTCCTCGAGATAGCTGATCGTGTCGGTGAACGGCCCGAGCGCGATCGCATCGGAGCCGAGATACATCTCACCGTCGCCATGGCCGACCGCAAGCGGCGGGCCGTTGCGAGCGCCGATCATCAGATCGTCCTCGCCGGCGAAGATGAAGCCGAGTGCGAACGCGCCGCGCAGTTCCGACAGCACCGCCCTCACCGCCTCGACCGGCTTGACACCGCCCTTGAGCAGATTGTCGACCAGATGCACCACGACCTCGGTGTCGGTCTCGGTCGAGAACGCCGCCCCCTTGGCTTCGAGGTGCTCGCGCAGCTCGCGGAAATTCTCGATGATGCCGTTATGCACCACGGCGACGCGTTCCGTTGAGTGCGGATGCGCGTTGTTCTCGGTCGGCCGGCCGTGCGTGGCCCAGCGGGTGTGGCCGATGCCGGTATGGCCGCCGAGCGGCTTGGCCTCCAGCCGGGCCTCGAGATTCCTCAGCTTGCCCTCGGCGCGACGCCGCGCCACCACGCCGTTCTCGAGCGTAGCGACCCCTGCGGAATCATAGCCGCGATATTCGAGCCGCTTGAGCGAATCCACCAGTTGCTCCGCGACCGGAGCGCGTCCAAGAATGCCGACGATGCCGCACATGCGGTTCAATGTCCCCAAAAATCGCCGAAAATTTGCCAGAGCGGCGACACGGTCCCTTAACGGGAATCGCCAGCCGCAAGATACTCAATAATTATTGCCGATTGCGACAGTCTTAAACGGCAAGGTTGATGCGAAAGGCTGGTTAATCGGGGCTAACCAATTTGGCAAGAGCACGTCAGCGGCCACCCTGGCGTAGGATAACCTGTCGCCGTTGGTGAGGAACCCCACGGTGTCGAACGATCAGCCACGGCCGCTCGCAAAACCGTTCTGGCGCCGCGGCCTTGCCGGCTTGCTCGATTTCATCACCGTGTTCTTCGGCGGCGGCTACGCCATCGGCGCCGCCACCGGCCAGACCACCAAGGACGGCTTCAACCTCACCGGCGCTCCCGCGCTGCTGCTGTTCGCGCTGATCGTTGCGTATTTCTATCTCGGCTGGAAAGTGCTCGGCGGCACGCTGTGGCAGCGCGGCGCGCGCTGGCGCCGGCGTCCACTCTGCAGAACCCCTAATGTTCGACGCGGTACAGCCGCCAGCGCTCCGGCACGCCCTTGAGCTGATGTGCGCCGCGATCCTTGAAACGGACTTCGGACGCCAGCATCAGGTCCTTGACCGCACTCGAGACCAGGACCTCGCCGGCACGCGCTTTCGCAGCGACGCGCGCGCCGATGTGAAACGCGAGACCGATGACCTCCGCGCCGCTCACCTTGTACTCGCCCGCGTGCAGCCCAATCCTGATCTCAAGCCCGAGCGTGCGCACGGCCTCGCGGATCGCGGTCGCGCAACGGATCCCGGCCGCCGGCTTGCCGAACGTCGCCAGCACGCCGTCCCCTGTCGTCACGACTTCCTTTCCGCGCAGGGCCTTCAGCTCCCTGCGGACGGCGGCGTAATAGTGGTTCATCACGGTCGCCCAGCGCGAATCGCCGAGGCGTGCGGCCTTTTCGGTGGACCGAACGATATCGACGAACAGGATCGTGGCGAGCGCCTGCTTGAGCTCCGAGCCTCGATCGGCGGTCCGACGCCGGTTCGCGATATTTCCTGTCAGCGGTTCGTAGCGATGGCTGCGCCGCCGCGCGATGGCAGCCTTGGTGTAGTCCTGGGCACGCTGCACCGTGCGGCAGCGAATGGTCTTTTCCTGCGGTGCGAACGTCCAGTAAACCTTTCGCCCGATTCCGGCGCCCTGAACCTCGACGGCGCCCCACTTCAGGAAAACCGTCGAGCCGGTGCGCCGAATGCACCATGCCTTGGACGTGTATCCGGAGACGTTCGACTGATGGACTCCGATGCGAAGGAATTTGGGCATGAGCGTCCGGCCGAGAGCGCTTGGGGTCCTACCTCCGGTAAAGCGTAGTCAGACATGCGCGCGTTGGCAACAGGACTGGATCGAGGGCTAACCGATCCTCTGCCCGTTCGATCCGGCGTCGGCATCGACGGACAGGATCGCCTGCGCTTCCGCTCCTGGCTGCTGTTCATCGCGAAATCGTGCCGGGGTCAGCCGGCTGCGGTCGACCGTCACGCCAAAAATGTCGAAGCGGTTGTAGTAACCGACCACGTCGTGAAACTGTTTCGGCTCGACGCAACGACTGAGATCGATCTCGGCGTAGGCGATCCCCTCCTGATCCTGCAATTCATCGCCAAACACGACCCCCGTCGGATCGACGAAGAAGCTCGCCGCACGTGGCGTCCGGTCGATCACGTCGGCGATGGTCCTGTCGCGTTCGATGAGGAAGGCGCGCATCGGCTCATCCATATAGCCGGCGGTGACGATCCCGAACACCTTGGCTTCGAAGCAGTGGGCGCTGGCCCGGATACGATTGGCGGCGACGTTGTCGAAATTGCCGCCGCCGGCCGGGCGTCGGGTCGGCCACATCGGCGGCCAGCTCGAGATGTGGACCTGTTCGCCCTGCGCCATCAGCGCAAAGCGGGCCAAGGGATTGGTGTTCTCGCCGCAGATCAACCCGCCGATGCGGCCCTGCCGTGTCTGTGCGACCACAAGGCCCGCACCATCCCCGGATGACCACACCAGCTTCTCGTAGAATGTCGGAACCAGCTTACGGTGATGGACCAGGATTTCGCCGGTCTCGCCGATCAACAGGTTCGAATTCCACAGCCCGCCAACGCTGACGGCCGAGCGCTCGCTGATGCCGATCGAGACGGTGACGCCGAGGGCGCGCGCTTCAGTGCAAAGCCGCGCCACTTCCGGCCCGTCCGCCAGCACGGATCGGTCGGCCATCCGCACGAACAGGTCGTGATTGTCGATCGGAGGCCACAGCGCCGCCCAGACCGGAAAGGCCGGAATATAGGTTTCCGGAAACGCGATCAGCTCGGCGCCGGCCCTGGCCGCCTCGCGCATGATGGAGATCGCCTTCTCGGTGGTCGCCTGACTGTCGAGGAACACGGGCGCGGCGTGGACGGCAGCAGCCTTGAAGCGCGGAAGCATATGAAAAATCCCGGCTAGGATTGGGGGAGCGAAGCGGTATCATCCTTGCCTCGCAGGCATGCATGGGAATTGTCGCAAGGCCGGTTGCGAAGGATCGGAGCCGCCGCGCGTTGGAACGGGAATTGCTTTGCCGGCAACGGCCGCAATCCGGAGGCAGGTCATGTTCGATACGATCAACTGGGACGATCTGCGGGTATTCCTCTGCGCCGCTCGTGCCGGGAATTTGAGCCAAACAGCAAAGCGGCTGCGGCTGGACCACTCCACCGTCAGCCGGCGCATCGCGCAGATGGAAGCCTCGCTCGGGATTGCGGTGTTCGAACGCCACCGCACCGGGCTCAAGCTCAACGAAGTCGGCGAGCGGCTGTTGCGTCACGCCGAGCGGGTCGAAAGCGCTGTGATCGCCATTCGCGAGGAGGCCAGCGCCAGCGACACCCAGGAACTCGCCGGGACCGTGCGGCTCGCGACCATGGAGGGGATCGCCTCGCTCTATCTGGCGCAACGGTTTGCCAAACTGCGGCGCACGGCGCCGCGACTCTCCGTCGAACTCGTCACGTCAGCCCAGACGGTCTATGTCCATAAGCGTGAAGCCGATCTGTTCGTGTCCTTCTTCCGGCCGCCCGGGCCGGGCCTGATCTCGGAACGCATCGGCAAGTTTCGGCTCGGGCTATTCGCGAGCCAGGACTATCTCGACACTCACGGCATGCCCAAAACCCTGCGCGACCTCGGGGATCATTGGTTCGTGTCCTATATCGAAGACTTGCTCCAGGTCGATTCGGTGCGCTGGCTCGCCGACGTCATCGAGGAGCCGAAGATCGCCTTCCACTCCAACAGCATGATCGCGCAGATGAACGCCGCGGCGGGCGGCCTCGGCATAGTGATGCTGCCGAGTTTTGCCACCAGGGAGCGGCCCGACCTGATCCCCGTGCTGCCCGCCCTCGCCGGCACCGTTCGCGAGGTCTGGCTCAACGTCCACAGCGACCTGCAATTTGCCCCGCGCATCCGCGCCGTCCGCGCCTTCCTGAAAAATACCCTGAAGCAGGACCCCGACATGCAGGTCACGCTGGCCGACGCCGTGCCGCAGCCGCGCACAGCAGATTGCAAAAATCCATAATTCCCTTCCGTCGGGGCCCGGCTGAAGCTCGTCCGATTGGCGCAAGGCAAAGCGCGCTTAAGTCTTAAGGGGCCAATATGGACAGGGTTATTCCCGGCAATGCCGGTGCGGCGCCGAACGGCGTCGCATTGGCCAGGAAGCTGGCCAAGACGCGGCTGACCGTCGCGCTCGTTCTCAGCGTTGCGATGATCGTGATCTATTTCGGTTTCATGGCGCTGTTCGCGTTCGACAAGCCGCTGCTCGGCACCATCCTGATGCCGGGCCTGTCGCTTTGCATTGTGCTCGGTCCGCTTGTCATCATCTCCTCGTTCGCGCTCTGCCTGGTCTACGTGCTGTGGGCGAACCGGGTGCTCGATGCCGGCATCCGCGACCTTCGCTAACGGGGCAGGCAAAGATGGGCAGCAGCACGCTTTCGATCGGGTTCTTCTTCGCCTTCATGGCGTTGACGCTGGGGATCACCTATTGGGCCGCGCGGCGCACGCGCACCACCGAGCACTTCTTTGCCGCCGGCGGCCAGGTCACGCCGTGGCAGAACGGCTGGGCACTTGCGGGGGATTTCCTGAGCGCCGCCGCCCTGCTCGGAATTGCAGGGATCGTCACCTCGAACGGCTTCGACGGCATGATCTATTCGATCGGGTGGCTGGTCGGCTGGCCGATCATTCTGTTCCTGATCGTCGAACCGTTGCGCAACGTCGGCCGCTTCACCTTCGCCGACGTCGTCGCCTATCGCCTGCGCCAGCGCCCGGTGCGCCTCGCCGGCGCCGTCGGAACGCTGGCCGTCATCCTGTTCTACCTGATCGCGCAGATGGTCGCGACGGGATCGCTGATCAAGCTGCTGTTCGGCCTGCCCTACACCTGGTCGGTCGTCGTGGTCGGCAGCGTGATGCTGGTCTACGTCCTGTTCGGCGGCATGCTGGCGACGACCTGGGTGCAGGTGGTGAAGGCTGCGCTGCTGATGGGCGGAGGCATCCTGCTCGCCTTCCTGGTGTTGACCCATTTCGACATGAACCCGCTGAAGCTGTTCGCCGCGGCGTCCGAGAAATACGGCACCAAGGTCCTGCAGCCGGGATCGAAGGTGGTCTCGGGCCAATGGGACGCGATCTCGCTCGGGCTCGGCCTGATGTTCGGGACCGCCGCGATGCCGCATGTGCTGATGCGGGCCTACACGGTGAAGGATGCCAAGGCCGCGCGGCTGTCGATCCTCTATGCCACCGGCCTGATCGGCGTCTTTCATCTCATGGTCTTCATCATCGGCTTTGGCGCCATGGTGCTGGTCGGCGCCGACGCGGTGGCCAAGGCCGGAGGTGGCGGCAACATGGCCGCGCCCCTGCTCGCACTCACCGTCGGCGGCAATGCTTTCTTCGGCTTCATCTGCGCGGTCGCGTTCGCAACCATGCTCGCCGTCGTCGCGGGGCTGACGCTGTCGGGCGTCGCCACGCTCTGTCATGATGTCTGGACCAATGTGATCCGCAACGGCACAGCTTCCGAGGCCGAGCAGCTCAAGGTCGCGCGCGTCGCAACCGTTCTGATTTCCATCTTCGCCATCATGCTTGGCATCGCGTTCGAAGGCCAGAACGTCGCCTTCATGGCGGGCCTCGCGTTCTCGATCGCCTGCGCCGCGAACTTCCCCTCGCTCGTGCTCTCCATCACCTGGCGCCGCTTCACGACGCCCGCAGCGGTGGCGAGCATCCTCGTCGGCACGCTGAGCTCGCTGGTGCTGATCTATCTGTCGCCAACCATCCAGGTCGACATTCTCGGCAAGCCACTGGCCGCGATCGAGCACCAATGGTGGTTCGTGTCGCTGCGCAATCCGGCGATCATCAGCATGCCCCTCTCCTTTGCGGTCGCGATCCTGCTGTCGCTGGTCACGCGCGAGAAGAACGCAAATCTCGCCTTCGACGAGATGCAGCGGCGCATCCTGCTCGGACCGGTCCCGCCGACCACCAGCGAGCCCGCCCAGGCGAAGAGCGCGGCCTGATTCACTGAACGCGCAACACATTCGGTGTCGTCCCGGCTTTGAGCTGGGACCCATAACCACGAGCGCCAATTGGTTTGCAGCGCTGTGGCCGCAGCTTGCTCCAACAACACAACCCTGTGGTTATGGGTCCCTGCTTTCGCAGGGACGACATCTTGTCGTGGAGACAGGTTCGCGATCACTTCGGCAGAAGAGTCACGTCCCCTTCGCCGCCTTCTCTTTCAGCTTTGCCGCGCGGTAGCGCGCCGCGCCGCCTTCGCGGATCGACTGTTCGCTGCGCTCGAGCGCCATGGCATCGTCGGGGACGTCCTTGGTGATGACGGAGCCCGAGCCGATATAGGCGCCCTTGCCGATCGTGACAGGCGCCACCAGCGACGAATTGGTGCCGACGAAGGCGCCCTCGCCGATCAGCGTCTTGTGCTTGAGGAAGCCGTCATAGTTGCAGGTGATGGTACCGGCGCCGAGGTTGGAATTGGCGCCGACATGGGCGTCGCCGACATAGGAGAGATGGTTGACCTTGACGCCGGCCTCGAGCACGGCGGCCTTGGTCTCGACGAAATTGCCGATCCGCGCGCCGTCGCCGAGCGAGGTGCCCGGCCGCAGCCGCGCATAGGGACCGACCGACACCTTCTTGCCGATGCTGGCCTCGACGATGTGCGAGAACGAATGGATCACGGCGCCGTCGTCGATCGAGACGCCCGGTCCGATCACCACGAACGGCTCGATCGTGACGTCCTTGCCGAATTTGGTGTCGGCGGCGAGATGGACGGTGTCCGGCGCGATCAGGGTCACGCCGGCCTCGAGCGCCTGCTTGCGCAGCCGCGCCTGCATCACGGCCTCCGCCTCGGCGAGCTGCGCCTTGGTGTTGATGCCGCGCACTTCGTCTTCGCTGGTTTCGATCACGACGGCCTCCAGTCCCATGTCCCTGACGATGCCGACGGCGTCGGTGAGGTAATATTCACCCTTGGTGTTGGCATTGCCGATCTTCTCGATGATCGCGAGCGCCTTCCTGCCGTCGAACGCCATCACGCCGGCATTGCACAGCGTGATCTTGCGTTCTTCGGGGCTGGCGTCGGCTTGTTCGCGGATCGCAATCAGCTTGCCGTTCTCGACCACCAGCCGGCCGTAGCCGGTCGGGTCGGCGGCCTGGAAGCCGAGTACCGCAAGCGCCGCACCGTCGCTCAGCGGCGCGCGGAGGCGCGCAAAGGTCTCGGCCGAGATCAGCGGCGTGTCGCCGAACGCGACCAGCAGGTCGTCGGCACTGCTCGCGATCGCCTCGCGCGCGGCCAGCACCGCATGCGCCGTGCCGAGCCGCTCGCGCTGCACGAAGGTCTGCGCGTCGGGCCGCACCCGGCGGGCCTCGGCGGCGACCGCCTCATGGTCGGGGCCAATCACGACCGCGAGCTGCGAGCCCTCGCCGGAGGCGGCGGCATTGAGCACATGCGCCAGCAGCGCCTGCCCGGCGACGGGGTGCAGCACTTTGGGCAGCGACGAGCGCATCCGCGTGCCCTCACCGGCCGCAAGCACCACTGTCAGGCTGGTTCGCGCAGTCATTCGAAAATCCCCGATGTCTCGCGCAGTTCACTGCGCCAAGCTTGCCTTCAAAGCTTACGTTCAAAGCTTTCTTGGAGGCCGTCTTTAATTGTTTTCCCCGGCAGAAGAAACCGTTTCGCCCTGGTGGTCCTCCGGATTCAAGTTCCCGGTCCATTTCCTGTTAATCTTTGCCTCGTGATTCGGCGGGCCTTGAGGAGGGCCAAGCGGGCTTTGGCCAAAGATCGCGACAATCTGGCGGCGGATTTCGACACCGAGAGCACCTCCGGCTTTTTGGCCGAGGAGGATGCTTTCGATCGCCGCATGCTGTGGCGGCTCGGCTCGTGGGGCGTGGCCGCGGTCGGCGCGGTCATCGTCGCCGTGATGGCCAACCAGTCGGCGCTGACAATGCGGCGCGACCTGGTCGCGGCATCAGACATCGCACGCCAGGCCCAGCAGCTGCAGACGCTGGCCAAGGAAAGCCATAACGAGACGCGCCGGCTCGCATCCGCGATCGATACGCTGAACGGCGACCGCGATCGGCTCTATTCGCGTATGACCACGCTGGAACAGGGGCTCGACTCCGTGACCGGCGCAATCGGCAAGCAACCGGCGGCACTCGTGCCGGCACCGGCAACATCGGCAGTCGCGCCCGGCACGCCGCCGGCCTCCGCCAATTCGGCACCAGCCGTTGCCGCGGTCGCAACCGCGCCGCCGGCCGCATCGGACAAGCCGGTCGTGGCCGAGAAGGTGCCGGCATCTGCCGACAGCAAGATCTCGCCACCGATCGAGAAGACCGCTGCCGTTGCCGAAAAGCCCGTGGTGGCCGACAAGAAGCCCGCGCCCGCCGCGACCAGGCAACAGGCTGCCGCGGACAAGTCGCCAGCATCCGACAATCCGCCGCCGGCTTCACCCAACACCCCATCCGTTGCCAGTCCGATGAGCGCCGCGGCCGCAGCAGCCAGTGCCGAGGATGCGAAACCGGCCGCGCCGGTCGCCGACAAGCCGACAGCCGAGAAGCCGCTGCTGGCATCGTTCGAACCCGCGGCGAGCAAGGCAAGCGAAGCGGTCAAGCCGCCGACCGCCAACGACGTCAGCGCCGCGCCGATCCCTCCGCTGGTGATCACGCCGGATCCGGACTCCGACGTCGAAGACGATGCGCCGAAGGCGCAGATCCACCGCACCGAGTTCGGCGTCGATCTCGGCACCGCGAATTCGGTCAATGGACTACGCGCGCTGTGGCGCGGCCTGCTGAAGTCGAAGGCCAACGCGCCGCTGGCCGCGCTGCGGCCGATCATCGTCATCAAGGAAAACAGCAACGGGCTCGGCATGCAGCTGCGCCTGGTCGCCGGACCGCTGAATGACGCCGGGACCGCCGCCAAGATCTGCGCCGGCCTCAGCCGGGTGCAGCGGACCTGCGAGACGGCGATCTATGACGGCCAGCGGCTGGCCGTGAACGAGCCGCCCGCCGCAGCCAAGCCGGCTTTGCCGTACCGGCGGCTGGCGCCGAAGCGCACCACCATCGCTCCGCCACAACCGGTCGCCGAGGAGAAGAAGCCGGAGCCTGCGACAATCTCCTCGATGTTCCGGCGGAACAGCCAATAATCATGCCCAGCGAAGCGATTGCGGCCAAATTCTCAACCGATTTCGCTGCTTCTCCCCGAGCCTTGTCCCAGCCCCCGTTCCCGACCATAGTGCCGCGATGACAAAACCTCCGTTCCGCCTCTCCCCCTATCAGGTCCAGTTCCTGATGGTCGTGGGCTTCGTCACCGTCGGTTACGCGCTTTATGTGCGCTATCTGGCCATCGAGTTCTCGCCCGTCGCGCTGGCCTGCGACGCCGGCACGCAGACCATGCTCTGCAAGGCGCGCGCGCTCTCGACCGTGCTGTTCAAGAACTCGGTGTTCGGCATCACCGCGCTGGTGATTGCGGTGTTGAACCTGATGCGGCCCTCGATCGTGCTGCTCACCGGCGGGCTGATCGCCGCCGGGCTCGGCATCGTGCTCTACAACGTCGTGTTGTCCGGGCTTGCGATCGGGCTGTTCATCCTGGGTTTTGCGCGGCCCGCGCCCGCCACAGCGTAGCGGCGAGCAAGACGTACATCACGCAGGTCCAGTCCGACTGCCAGTTGATCGTGCCCTCGTTGTAGATCGTGTAGAGGGCGGCGATCGCGAGCAGACCGGCGAACACCGATTCCGCGATCGGCCGGATGCCTTCCTTCGGGCGGTTGAGCATGGTCAGCAGGGCGAACGGCACCACGGCCATGGTTAGCGAGGCATACGGGAAGTCGCGGTAACGCGGATCGAAGGCGAAGCCGAGCGCGGTCTCGGCGGCGATCACGGTGGTGACCGCCAGCACGATCGCCAGCAGCGCACCGATCGCCCCCTTGCCGCGATAGTCGCGCGGCCCGATCAGCTCCAGGAAGGTCGGCAGCGAGCGTCCGGCGATCAGCGCATGCGCGGTCAGCAGGGGTGCGATGATCGCGGCCGCGAGCAGCACGCCCCAATGCAGAAAGCCACTGGTGCCGTAGCTCTCGTAGTAAATCTTGTCGCCGGCGATCCCGAGCAGCGTCCCCGCTGTGGTCGCCGAAATGCCGACCGCGATCCAGGCCGACGGCCGCGGCGTCCAGGGCCGGCGGCGCAGCGTCAACCAGGCCACCAGGAAGGTCGCGACCGACAGCGCCATGCCGCCCGCCATCTGCAACTTCCACTCCGGATAGTTGGTGATCGCAACGCCGGGCGGATACTTGACCTGCCGCTTGACCGAATCGAACAGGCCCCAATTGCCGCCGACGGTGCCCTCGAGCATGCGCTTCCAGGGCTGGTCATAGGCCTCGATCAGGTTGACGCGAAAACCCTCGCGCTTGGCGAGGTCGAGGATCTCCGACACCACCCGCGCCTGGTTGGTGCGCGACGGCAATGCGCCCTCCCGCATCCGCCCCTGGCTCGGCCAGCCGGTCTCGCCGATCAGGATCTCCTTGCCCGGGAACGTCACCGCCATCCGCTTCCGGATCTCGTCGACATGCGCGGCGGCGTATTTGGCCTTGACCGGGATGTCCTCCCAATACGGCAGGATGTGAATGGTGATGAAATCGACCGCGTCATAGATCTCGCGGTTCTTCACCCAGTATTCCCAGACGTCGGCATAGGTCACCGGGAGGTTGCCCGCCGCGGCCTTCACAGCGCGGATGTTGCCGGCAAGATCGGTAGCCGTCATCTCTCCGCGCAGCAGCACCTCGTTGCCGACGATCAGCGAGGTCACCACGCCCGGATATTCCTTGGCGAGCCGCACCGCGATCGCGATCTGCTGCAGGTTCTTGAAACGGTTGCTGCTGAGCCAGATGCCCTGCATCACCTTCAACCCGACCTTGGCCGCAACGCCGGGGACCTGGTCGAGACCGTTCTCAATCGAATAGGTGCGCACGCAGTCGGTGACCTTGGCGAGATCGGCGAGGTCCTGCTCGATCTGCTCGACCGGAATCTGCGTGGTGGGGTCCAGCGGCGTCTGGGCGCCGCGGAACGGCGTGTAGGACACGCATTGCAACTTTGCGGCAGGATCGATCGGCGCGCGCGCGAGCGTAATCGGCGTGGCGAGCCACCACCACACAGATGCAATCACGGCGAGCGAGATCAGGAGAAGCGCCAGCGGCGTACGAAGCGAAATCGGTTCCATCCTCCGGGGGACCGTCGAATTAGCCGGTCACAGCCCGTCTGCCAAGTGTAGGATTAGGTCATTACCATGGTTGTCCTGCGACAGTTTTGCGCTGGATCGATAAAGTTGTGAGTTTGCTGGACAAAATACCAAATTCCAGTCATCTGACTCGGCCAGAGTCTCCGCCGCACTGGAGACCTATTTGGACGGCATCACGCGAGCCGTTAGGATGATCCCGCGGGGGCAGGAACATTATCGGGGAATACATGCGTCGACGGCTGCTTGAGTTGAAGAACACCACTTTGCGCCACCTTGCTGTAACCGGCCTTGTGGCCAGTCTTGCGCTCCTGACCGGCGCCGGCGGCGCTTTCGCCCAGAGCGGCACGCCGAATCCGCCGGACCAGGCCAAACAGCAGCCCGGACAGGCCGACGCCAATGCAAATGCCGCGCGGGAGGCCAACCAGCGCAAGGTCGAGGAATTCGTCGAGGCCCAGCAGGCCATCAACGGTCCGGCCGGCAATCCGGAATGCGTCTGGCTCGGCCGCCGCGTGGTCCGCCTGATGTGGAACGACGACCTCGACACCGCCTTCCGCCATCTCGACCTTTATGACCGGTTCGGCTGCCCCGGCGGCCACGTTCAGGCCGCCTTCCGCTGCCTGACCCGGTTCGGCGCCCAGATCGACGACAAGGTGCGCGGCAGCCTCGATGGCCGTATCCATGCCTGCTGGATCAATCCGGGCGCCCAGCCGCAGGCCGCGGCAGCCGCCGCACCCAGCCCGGCGCCGTCGACGGCCGGCAATGCCGCGCCCGCGCCGGCCGCGTCGCCCTCGCCTGCGCCGAGCCCGTCGGCGTCGCCCGCGCCGGCCTCGAAATAGGCGCCCCGCCCGCTCGGGTCCGGCCGCATTTTTTTTCGCGGCTGGAACGGCTTGCGCCCTTAAAACGCCATCGCGGCACACCAGTTGTTAAATCGGATGGCGGAGATATCTTTCGCTCCGCCGCCACGTTGGTCGAACCCAGGGGACGGGTTCGCTTAGTCCTCAATCTCAGGCCCCGTATGGTTTAACCGCGATGCGCGCCGTCGTCGCCGTCCTGTTGCTTGTCACCGCCGCTCACGCCGCCCTGTGGGGTCTCTTCCAGGAGAAACAGGCAGCGCCCGATTTCCGTGGCACGCTGCCGAGCCTGTCCTACGCTCCGTTCGAGTCGGGTCACACCGTTGCGGATGTTGCCGCCGACACCGAGAAGGTGCGCACCGACCTCAGGAAGCTCTCCACGCTGACCAAGGCGGTCCGTCTCTATTCGTCGACCGAAGGCAACGAGCTGGTGCCGCCGGTTGCCGCCGAGTTCGGCATGAAGGTTACGGTCGGCGCCTGGATCGACAAGGACGCCAACCGCAACAACCGCGAGCTCGAAGCCGCGATCAACCTTGCCAAGCGCAACAGCAACGTCATCGGCATCGTGGTCGGCAACGAAACCGTGTTCCGCGGCGAGCAGGTCCCGCTCGAAAACCTCGGCTCCGTTCCGGAAGTCGGCGTGCCGCCGGAGGAATCCGAACGGATCCTTCGCGAGGAAGCGCAGCGCCTGCACGACGCGGAAACGCAGCCCGAGGACAAGCGCGCCGAGGCGATCAAATGGGCGATTGCCGAAAACAACGTGCACCGGCTGATCAAGGTGATCCAGCGCGTCAAGAAGTCGGTCAACGTTCCCGTCACGACAGGTGAAATCTGGAACATCTGGCGCGACCACCCGCAGCTCGCCAATTCGGCTGACTTCATCGCCGCGCACGTGCTGCCGTACTGGGAAAACTTCACTGACAAGCAGGCGGTGGATCAGGCGGTCGATCGCTACAACCTGTTGCGCGACTCCTTCCCAGGCAAGCGCATCCTGATCGCCGAATTCGGCTGGCCGAGCCAGGGCTACAATCTGCGCAGCGCCGAGCCCGGTCCGTTCCAGCAGGCCACGGTGCTGCGCAACTTCGTGACGCGCGCCGAAGCCATCGGCATGGACTACAACATCGTCGAAGCCATCGATCAGCCGTGGAAGTTCTTCGAAGGCGGCGTCGGTCCCTACTGGGGCATCCTCAATGCCGATCGTGAGGCGAAGTTCGCCTGGACCGGCCCGGTCACCGATCTGAACTACTGGAAGATCGCGCTGGTCGCGGTCCTGGTCGGCCTGTTCATGTCGCTGCCGATCCTGCGGCTGGACCAGCCGACCGTGATGCAGGCGCTGCTGCTGTCGGCCGCGGCGAACGGCGTCGGCGCCTGGGTTGCGACCGTATTCTCATATTGGACGACGCACTACTTCGTCTGGGGTTCGGCCTTCGCGCTCAGCCTCGGCCTCGTGCTGCTGGTGCCGCTGGTGCTGATCGCGATGGCGCGGATCGAGGAGATCGCGGCGGTGGCGTTCGGCCGCGGCCCGCGCCGGCTGATCGCAAGGAGCGAGCCGCTGGCGCCCGCCACGATCGGCGAGGACGTCAAATTCCCCAAGGTCTCGATCCACATCCCGGCCTATTTCGAACCGGTCGAGATGCTGAAGCAGACGCTCGATGCGGTGTCGCGGCTCGACTATCCGAATTTCGAGTGCGTCTGCATCATCAACAACACGCCCGATCCCGACTTCTGGCGGCCGATCCAGGATCATTGCCGGCAGCTCGGCGAGCGCTTCAAGTTCATCAACGCCGAGAAGGTGCAGGGCTTCAAGGCCGGCGCGCTGCGGATTGCGATGGAGCGGACCGCGGCGGACGCCGAGATCATCGGCATCATCGACGCCGACTATGTCGTGCATCCGGACTGGCTCAAGGATCTCGTGCCGGCCTTCGCCGATCCCCGCGTCGGCCTGGTGCAGGCGCCGCAGGAGCATCGCGACGGCGACCGCTCGCTGATGCACTACATCATGAACGGCGAATATGCCGGGTTCTTCGACATCGGCATGGTCCAGCGCAACGAGTTCAATGCCATCATCGTGCACGGCACGATGTGCCTGATCCGCCGCGCGGCGATGGACAAGGCCGGCGGCTGGTCCAGCGACACGATCTGCGAGGACACCGATCTCGGCCTCTCGATCCAGCAGGCGGGCTGGCTGACGCACTACACCAATGTGCGCTACGGCGAAGGCCTGCTGCCCGACACCTACGAGGCGTTCAAGAAGCAGCGCCACCGCTGGGCCTATGGCGGCTTCCAGATCGTCAAGAAGCACTGGCGGCGCTTCCTGCCGGGCGCGAGCCGGCTGACGCCCGACCAGCGCCGCGAATTCTCGCTGGGCTGGCTCAACTGGCTCGGGGCCGAAAGCCTCGGCGTCGTGGTCGCGATCCTCAATTTGATCTGGGTCCCGATCGTCGCCTTCGCCGACATCGCGATCCCGGACAAGATCCTGACGCTGCCGATCATCGCCTCCTTCGTCGTCTCGCTGGTGCATTTCGTCGCGCTCTACCGGCTGCGCGTGAACATCAAGGCCGGCCAGATGCTGGGCGCCATGATCGCGGCGATGAGCGTGCAGTGGACGGTGTCGCGCGCGGTGGCGCAGGGCTTGATCACCGAGCACCTCGCCTTCGCCCGCACCTCCAAGGGCGGCTTGTCGCGGATGTCGATCGAATTCCAGGCGTTCTGGGAAGCCGTGATCGGCGTGCTGCTGTTGATCGGAGCCATCGTGCTGGTCGTCACCAATGGCTACAAGCAGGTGCGGGAGATCTACATCTTCGCCGGCGTCCTGGTGTTGCAGAGTCTGCCATTCCTGGCGGCGGTCTCGATCGCGATCCTGGAGAATTCGCCGATCAACGAGTTCGCATTCTGGCGCAACAGCGCGATCCGCACCGCGGAACTGATCGGGTTGCGCCCGGTCAGCCTGCCCTCGGTCACCGCCCCCTCGCAGCCGGTCGGCTCGGAAATCGGCCGCGACAACTGAGCTACTTCAAGAAACGGCCCTAAACACAGGCATCGGAACGGCAAATCCGCCCAAACGGTGCACAATTGACCGCCCCTCGGCTATTGACCCGATGGGCCCTGCCCCCTACACAGCGCGGGCTGGAGCATGATCCGGAGCGGTTTCACCGCTCGGCCCGGATCGGATGTTCAGGTGAGTGAGCGCGTAGCTCAGGCGGTAGAGCACGTGACTTTTAATCATGGGGTCGAGGGTTCGAGTCCCTCCGCGCTCACCAATTAAAATCAAGTACTTAAGCCAAAAATAGAGCAGCTAGACCGACCTCGAAATTTCGTCTTGCACAGGTGCGGCAATGACGATCGCTTTCGTGCTGTTCGGGATCGCCGCGCGGGTGTTGCTCACGCCTTTCCTCGCTGCGGTCGCGCTCATCGCCGAGGTCAACAGTTTCGGAGATCCGGCTTAGCGATGGTGCGTTGCTGAAATTTGGGACGTGCCACGAATGGGAGGCCTCTTCAACCGAGGCCGCCATGCTCACCGAAGCCAATTCGTTTTCCGTCCGGGTTCTACGGCCCAACGGACAGCATCAACTGATTTGCGTTTCCCTTTTCGCCGGCCGAGCGGTTGAGGCGAGCGATTGTCACGCAAGTACTTGCGGTTGCAGCGCAACTAGAGATAGCTTTTGATCGTTCCTTAAACCGTCTAATTTTTTTGGAGAATTTCAATGCTTAGAATTGTTGCTTGCGCAACCGCGCTGCTCATCTGTCTCTCGACAACCTCCTATGCAGAGGAAGCTATCAAAGCCGGCAAGGATATCGTGCTTCCAAATGTCGATCCGGCAACGATGAAGCCAAGCACGGCGTCACCAGCGATCGCTTATCCGAACCCCGTTGGCAAGGGAGGCAAAACGTACACCGTGGATCGCACCAACCGCGGCAACACTGTTGCCATTCCTGAAGCCGACATCATCCAATACTGCAGTGACAAGAGCGGCTGCATCGTTCGTATTGGAATGCACAATTGGGACGACAAGGGGCGCGTGGCATCGCGCCACTTCTTATTTTTCTACAACAAGGACACCGGCGCGTGGCGCGCCGAGGCGGGCGATGCGGAAGGGACGAACAACAACAACGTGACCGAGCACGTTTTCCAAGCTTGGGCATGCTACTTCACCGATGGTCAATATCAGAATTGGCAGGACAAGGGCGACACCACCAAGGATTTCGGCCTCCTTTCGTGGAATCAATACAATGCAGATTGTTTCCTTACGCTAATGCCTTGAGAGCATCGGGCCTCGCAAAGCCTGCGGGGCCCCCTTTCTCTGCAATTGAGCCCGTCTCCCTTTCGGTCACGGTTGGATAATTCATGACACCAGAAGATCGCATTCAGCATCTCATTTCGGGCATAGGTGGCCTTCAGCGTGCACTCGGCATCGCGCTGGAGACCATCGCAAACGATCACGGTCAAGATGCTCGCCAACTGCTTGAGGCGCTTCGTGACCGTGCAATCTCAGATATGAAGAATTCAGATATCCCTGCAGAATTTGAGATGAAACATGCAAGCCTGGTCAGGCCCTCTATCGAAGCGATCGAGATGGCTTTCGATGAAGCTATCGCGAAACTGGATGGCCAATGACATTCGCGAGCGGCGAAGCAGCCCAGATCGCAGCGGGCCGAGCATGCGGAAAGTGCTCCCTTTGTTGCAAGGTCGTGCGCGTCGACAAACTGGCCAAGCCACCCGGCGTATGGTGCAAGGACTGCGCCCCTGGAAAAGGCGGCTGCAAGATCTACGAAAGCCGCCCAGAGGAGTGCCAACACTTTCTATACATGTGGCTCTACACGGAAGAACTCGGAGCTGAATGGTATCCGGCAACAGCAAAGTTTGTGGTCGCGGCAGAGCAACAAGGCAATCGGATTGCTGTCTCTGTCGATCCTTCATTTCCGACCAAATGGCGTGAAGAGCCCTACTATTCCCAAATCAAGGGTTGGGCTCAATTTGGTGCGACCGTGAACTCGCAAGTAATCGTCAACATCGGCAAGCGCGTAATCGTTGTTCTGCCAAACAAGGAAGTTGATCTAGCAGGCTGTTGAAGAAGTCTTTGAGCGGCGCGCGATGAATGGGATGTTGTCGCCGTTGAGGAGGCAGATCTCCC